>DAIRTX010000018.1:0-57119 GCA_036803685.1 Verrucomicrobiota bacterium
TCGTGCCGCGCCCGATTTCGTCGAGCACGATGAGGCTGCGCGGCGTGGCGTTGTTGAGAATGTTCGCGGTCTCGGTCATTTCGACCATGAAGGTTGACTGCCCGCGCGTAAGATCGTCGCTCGCGCCGATGCGCGTGAAAATCCGGTCCACCAGATCAATCCGCGCCTCCACTGCCGGGACGAACGAACCAGTGTGCGCCAGCAGCGTGATGAGCGCCACCTGCCGGATGTAAGTGCTTTTGCCCGCCATGTTCGGCCCGGTGATGAGCGCAATTTGGGGGAAAGCTCCCTCCGTAGCAGCCGACGTGAGTCGGCTCTGATCTTCTGCTTGAGAAATTGGAGCGGACTGACGTCCGCTGCTACTGGAAAGGGAGGCATCATTCGGCACGAAGCGTTCGTCGGCGAGATTTTGTTCGAGCACGGGGTGGCGTCCGTCGCGAATTTGCAGCACCCCTTCGTCGGCGACGACCGGGCAACAGTAGCTGTGCAAGCGCGCTGTCTCGGCGAACGACGCCAGCACGTCGAGCTGTGCCAGTGCGCCGGCGGTCTGCTGGATTTTTGGCAATTGACCGAGCACTTCCTCGCGCACGCGCTGGAAAAGCTCATATTCCAGTTTCACGCTGCGTTCCTCCGCGCCGAGGATTTTGCCTTCCATTTCCTTCAGTTCGGGCGTGATGTAGCGTTCGCCGTTGGCGACGGTCTGCTTGCGGATGTAATGCGGCGGGACCTTGTCGAGATTCGACTTCGTGACTTCGATGTAGTAGCCGAACACGGAATTGAACCGGACTTTCAGCGATGTGATGCCGGTGCGCTCGATTTCGTCCGCCTGTAACTTCGCAATCCAATCCTTGCCGCCGCGCGTCGCGTCGCGGAGTTCGTCGAGCGACGCATCAAAACCGTCGCGAATCATGCCACCTTCCTTTACGGCGAGCGGCGGGTCATCCACGATGGCGCGCGAAATCAACTCCACGAGGTCGGGCGATTCAGTGAGTTGGGATTCGAGGTCTTCCATCAAGGTAGGAACGTGCTGCTGCACGTCCTCCAATTCATTTGTAGGAGACGACGTAAGGAGGCTCTGATTTTCCGTTGAAGTGAGTCTCGTTACCTCGACTCCTACATTGCGAAGAATTTGTTTTACAGCCGGGATTTGTTCCAAGGCCATGCGCAAGGCGACCAGGTCGCGCGCGTTGCCGCTGCCGGAACTCAGGCGGCCCATTGTCCGCTCCAGATCGCGCACGTTCGCGAGCTGCGCGCGGAAGTTGTCCAGGCCGGAGGAATTTTCAATGAACGTCTGCACCGTTTCCTGGCGGCGGCGAATTGGTTCAACGGCAGCCAGCGGTTGCGAAAGCCAGTTGCGCAACATCCGCGCGCCCATCGGCGTGACGGTGCGGTTGACCGCGCCGTAAAGTGAAGCGTTGCGCGGGGCATCGTGGTGGAGCGGTTCGAGGATTTCGAGATGCCGCAGTGTCGTGTAATCGAGCGCCAGATAGTCGCTGCGGCGATAAAACGACAGCCGCGTGAGATGCTTCACGTCGCGGCGCAGGTGTTGCGTAAGATAATGCAATGCCGCGCCGGCCGCGCCGATGGCGGCGGTGCGGTCCTTCAGCCCGAAACCGTCGAGCGACGCGACCTTGAAATGGTCGCGCACGGTGTAGAGTGCGGTTTCCGGCGCGAACGTCCAGTCGTCGTAGCCGTTGAGAATCCAGCCTTGCCCCGTAGCCGCGCCTGTGAAAGCGCGCTGACCATCGCTTGGCGAAGTTTGCGCCGACTCACGTCGTCGGCTACCAAGCAGTTCGCGCACAGCCACCGACTCGCTGGGATAAATAATTTCCGCCGGGCGCAATCGTTCCAATTCAGTCAGGAGGGTTGCCCCGGCCTCCAATTCCGTGGTCATGAAATCGCCCGTGGTCAAATCCACCAACGCGAGGCCGAAGGTTTTCCCCAGCGGGTAAATCGCGGCGAGGAAGTTGTTACGTTCGGCCACGAGTATCCGCTCGTCGAAATGCGTGCCGGGCGACAGGATTTGGGTGACCTCGCGTTTGACGAGCTTGCCGGGTTGGGCGTCTTCCAGTTGATCACAAATGGCGACTTTCCGTCCGGCCCTGAGCAGTTTGCCGATGTAGGCATGGGCCGCATGGTGCGGCAGGCCGCACATCGGCACGCCGTTGCGGGCGGTGAGCGCGAGGTTGAGGAGCTGCGCGCCCGTCTGCGCGTCCTCGAAAAACATCTCGTAAAAATCGCCGAGCCGGAACAGCAACAGCGCGTCCTTGGGCAGTTCGCCTTTGATGCGGCGATACTGCGTCATCATGGGAGTCAGTTGGGCTTCGGCGGCCATCGGCAGGAACGTTAGGCGGAAAATTTCACAAGGTCGAAAAGAAATTACTCACAAGCCCGACTCAACTTGCGGCGCGGTCGAGCCGCAGGAGTTCGGCGCTGTAGCCTTTGCGGAAATTGGGATACTTGAACTGATGGCCAAGTTCCATCTTGAGTTTGCGGTTGGAGATGCGCTTGTTGGTCACACCGCGTTTGCGGGCGGCGTCAGGATTTTCCGGCTCGGACGGCGGGAGCGGTTTGTCCAGTGCCTGGGCCAGCCACTGGAAAAAGTGCAACTGGCTCACCGGTTCATCATCCGCCGCGTTGTAAATTTCACCGGGACGGCCATTCTTCAGCGCCGCGATGATGCAACCAATCAAATCGTCGCGGTGAATCATGTTCAGGAATCGCGAGCCATCGCCTTCCATCCGCGCCTCGTTCTTCAGGAATTGCTTGAACCAATGGCCGCGGTCCGGCCCGTAAATGCCGGCCACGCGCAATATGACCGCCGGGAATTTTTTCTCTTGCGCCGCCGCCAGCAAAACTTTTTCCGTTTCGAGCAAAACCTGCGCGGTTTCCACGGATGGCTCGGTCGGGCTGGATTCCTTGACCTGTGAGCCGTCGGTTTGGCCGTAAACACTCGTGCTGCTGGTATAGATAAATTTTTTCGGCGGGTTTGGCGCAAGCCATTCAATCAGGTTGCGCGTGCCCTGGAGATAAACCTGCCGGTAATCTTCCGCATCGCCATCGGCGGCAACGCAATTCACGACCCAGTCGAAATCGCGCGGCAACCTGGCCAGTGTTTCCGGTTTGGTCACATCGCCGAAGAGCGGTTGGATGCCGGCGGCCTTCAATTCGTTTTCCGCTGACACACTTCGGCGCAGGCCAAAAACCTCGTGGCCCAGGCGGTCGAGTTCCACGCCAAGAGGCAAACCGACGTAGCCGCAGCCGACAATCAAAACGCGCATGGGAGAATGGTAGGGACAGTACATCGCGCTGTCCGCAAGAATGTTCGGACGGCTCGGCGAAATTTCGGAGGGGCGAGTTACACGAGCCCCTGAATTCCTAAATCCAGTCAGGGCGTCGTGGAACTCCGCCCTCCGAAAATGGAAATCAGTCCATCACCGCCGCGAATCGCAGGCCGCGGGTGCTGACGCGGAGCAGTTTGAAGCCGAACTCTTCCATCACCACTTCGTAAATTAAAACGCCGGGCAGGATCACGTCGGCGCGCAACTTTGGCAGGCCGGTGATTTCCTTGCGTTCAGCGAGCGGCAGACTCCAGAGCCGTTTCCGGTGCGCTTTCACCTGCTCCAGGCTGAGGCGCGTGGCCTCCATGCGTTCGCGGTCGTAGCGTTCGAGCTTCGCTTCCATGCGCGCGAGAATGCTCGTCGTGCCGCCGGTGCCGACGAGCTGAATCCCGGCGGACTGGGAATCAGTTTCGCGGCGCAGCGCGGGTTCGAGTTTGGGGCGGACTTCGCCTTGCAGAAAATTTTTCAACCAGTCGCGGCAGGCGGTGAATTCACCACGCGTCGGTGGGTCGCTGTGCGGAAATTTTTCAAGCAATCGCACCGCACCGAGCGGGAAACTGTGCGCGAAATGCGTGCGTTCGCCCTGGCCAAGAATGAATTGCGTGCTGCCGCCGCCGACGTCCAGCAACAGCAGCGGTGCATTGGCCAGTTCCCTGTCGGTGGTCACGCCTTGAAACGCCCACCCGGCTTCCCGGTCGCCCGAGATGATTTCAACTTTCAGTCCCGATGCCGCTTCGATGGCGGAAATCAAATCCTCGGGATTGACCGCGTCGCGCGCGGCGCTGGTGGCAATGACGCGGATGGAGGCGGCTTTGTGCTCGCGCGCGGTTTTGGCGAATTCCGCCACGGCTTCGGCGGTGCGTGCGATGGTGTCGGGTTGGAGTTGTTGTGTTTCGTAAAAACCCCTGCCGAGGCGCGTCTGCCGGCTTTCCTCGTGCACCGGCTGCACGTTGCGGCCGGCCACGTCGGCCACCAACAACTTGATCGAGTTGGTGCCGACATCAATGACAGCGCGACGAACGGGTTCCATGAGCCATCAGACTACGAAGCGCGATTGCGGAAGCCCAAGTGAAAAAATGTTACATTTCGCCGACGTGGCGCAACTTGATACCACCAACAAGGTAGGACGGGCGCTGCCGCGCCGCCCAAACTTCCACCAGAACGAGCAGAGTGATGTTCTTGCGTGTGTATATCCCCATGGTTCCGCCAGCATCGCTGCGCTTGCTGGCGGTGAGATTGAGGCAAACCGGCAGGTTTGCCCTGCCATCGTTGGGGGCAGTCAAGCTGTGCCTATTGCAGACTTTGCGCTGAAGCCGGCGGCGTGTATTTTTCCGCCATGAACCTTTATGTTTTGCGGCACGGCATCGCGGTGGAACCCGGCACGCCGGGTTACGAGAAAGATTCCGAACGCCCGCTCACACCCAAAGGCAGGCACCAGCTTCGGCAAATCGCCGGCGCGATGGAAAAAATGGATTTGCGGTTCGACCTGATCCTTTCCAGTCCGTTTTTACGGGCAAAGCAAACCGCCGAAATCATCGCTGAATCGCTGAAGCTGAAAAAGCGGCCCGGATTTTCGGATGCGCTGACGCCCGACGGCAATCCGAAGGCGTTGATCCGGCAATTGAACGAATTAAAGCCGGTGCCAGAAAACGTTTTGCTCGTCGGCCATGAACCTTATTTGAGTTGCCTGATTTCACTGCTGACGACCGGCCGTGTGGACTTGATGATGGATTTCAAAAAAGGCGGACTATGCAAATTGGAAATCGAGAAGTTAAGTCATGACCGGTGTGCAACACTCGTGTGGCTGCTTACGCCAGGGCAGATGAAGTTGATGGGCTAAGTTTGTAGCAGTCCCGCAATGCGGGATGAGTCCGCTCCTTCTCCTCCAAAAATCAGAGCCGACTCACGTCGGCTGCTACGAGCAAAAAGATTTTCAGCCGACGCGAAACGAAATGCGCTGAATCAAATTCGGCCCGAAGCTGTGTTTTAGCCGGTCGAGAATTTCCTTGCGGCGGTAGCGGACGATCTCCGAGAGCCACACGCTGCTGTCCACGTTCACGAACAGCGTGCCTTTCCGCACCCCCGCCGGCTGCGCGTGCGCGACGATGTTCGGGTCGATCAGCGAATTCCACACCTTGACGATTTCCGCCTCGGCCCGGCGCTGGTCCATGTGCAAATCCTTCGTCACGCGCGGCAGCACGTCGCCGACGCGGCGGGCGCGCACGGCTCGCGCGGCTTCGAGCGGCGCGAGGTCCACGCCGCGCCATTGCGCGAGCACGCGCCGGCGGGCAGACATTTTCCCCGACCCCAACGGCGGAATGTATTTGGGCGGCGGCTTCAAGCGGAAAAAGCATCGGCGTAACCACCAGGGAAAGCAAGCGGGCAGGCTTCGGACTGGAAACGCAAATTCAGGAAGCATCCTGTTCTTCTTCGTCCTCGTCCTCGTCCTCGATCTTTTCATGACTTTAAAACGTTTTTTGGGGCATTTTTTGCTTGCCAACTTTTACTTTGTGATGCAAAGTATTTGTCATGGAATCCAATTGGGCCGTTGAGCATCTTCAAACCATCCGCACTTTGATGGAACGCTCCGCCGTGTACCGGCGGGCGCTCGCGCCCATCATGCTCTTTGCCGGTTTTACCGGCGTGTTCGCCGCGGCGATTGGTTTGGCTTTGCATCTGGATTCGCCGCGGGCGTTCGGCGGATTTTGGCTGGGCACCGCGTTGGTGGCTGTTGCCGGCGCCTTGCTCATCGCCCGGCGGCAGGCACTCAGGGATCACGAGTCGTTCTGGTCGCCGCCGACGCGGCGGGTGACCCAGGCTTTGCTGCCGCCTTTGACGGCGGGAATGTGCTTGGGTTTCGTCTTCGTGTTTGTGGAGCTGGCCAACGTGGTCGTCCTGACTTTCATCTGGCTGCTGTTTTACGGCTGCGCACTGCATGCGGCGGGATTTTTCATGCCGCGTGGCGTGAAATTATTTGGGTGGATTTATATCGGACTGGCCTGCGGAAGTCTGTTCTTTTTGGGAATGGTCCGGCCGGAGGTCGAGTTAAACGCGCATTGGCTGATGGGCTTTTTCTTCGGCGTGCTGCATCTGGCTTACGGCGCGTATTTGTACCTGACCGAAAAAGGAAAGAATGCGGCGTGAACCCGGAACCGTTCCTACAGCTCGACCGCGTGATTCACGAGAAGGGCCGGCTGGCCATTATGTCCATGCTGGCCGCCTCGCCGGAGTTGTCGTTCACCGAACTGCGCGACGCGCTGACCATGACCGACGGCAACCTCACCACGCACATCCGGGCGTTGCAACAGCAAGGCTACCTCTCCGTGACCAAATCATATCGAAACAACCGCCCGCTCACGACCTGCTCGCTCACCCCCGCCGGCCGCAAGGCGTTCGCTGAATACATCAATCTGCTGGAGCAAATCGTCCGGCAAAACAAGGGCAAATAAAAATCTTTTGAACAGAATCAAACCGGCATGGTCACTTACTTTGTGATACAAAGTATATTAACTCCACGAGGTTGATCATGAAAATCGTCCGGGCCGAACATCTGGGCATGTGTTTTGGGGTGAAGGACGCCATTGCCCTGGCCCTGGAAACCGCAGGGCACGAGCCGCTCACCATTCTGGGCGATCTTGTCCATAACGAAACCGTGCTGGCGGAATTGCGCGCGCAAGGCATCCGTCTGGCGCAACAACCCGCCGGTGTGGGCACGCGGACAGTGATGGTCACGGCCCACGGCGCGTCGGAACGCGCGATGTGCGAAACGCGCGGACGCGGCCTGAGCTTGGTCGAGGCGACCTGCCCGCTGGTCCACGCTGCCCATCGCAGCTTGGCGAAGCTGGTGCATGAAGGGTTTCACCCGGTCATCATCGGCAAACGCGACCACGTGGAAGTGCGTGGCATGACCGGAGATCTCGACGAGTTCGACGTGGTGTTGACCAGGGAGGACGTGGCCAAACTTTGCGAGCGGCCGCGATTCGGTGTCGTTTCGCAGACGACGCAGCCGATTGACAAAGTCCGGCATCTCGTGCGGCTGATGCGGGAACGCTTTCCGCAGTCGGAAGTGTGTTTCGTTGACACCGTCTGCCAGCCGACGAAACAACGGCAGAACGCAGCCGTTGAGCTCGCCCAAAAATGCGATGTGGTCGTCGTCATCGGCGGCGCGCACAGCAACAACACGCAGGAACTGGTCAAAACCTGCGCCCGCTTTTGTGCGCGCGTTCATCACGTGCAAGCGGCCGACGATTTGCAGATTGATTGGTTTGCCGACGCACAGATTGTCGGGATTACGGCTGGCACTTCGACGCCGGATTCTGTTATCAACGCGGTTGAACAGCGGCTGATGCAAATCACGCCTGTTTCAACGGGCGCGAAAATGGCTGAAGAGCTTTTATGTGTGCGCTTGACGAATTAAATCAACGCGAAATCAGCGTGCTTTTGCGCGGTGAGTCGGAAAAGATCGCGGCTTGGACCGGGCAATGGAGCGCGCGACGGTTCGCACTGCAGGTTGTCGTCATCGTCGTTGGCGCGGGTCTTTACGGTGCCGCGATGGGCTGGTGGCGTGATCCGCAACAGGCACTGTACGTGGCCGTCAAATTTCCGCTCATCATCCTGCTCACCACCGCCGGCACCGCGCTGCTCAACGCCATGCTCGCGCCGTTGCTGGGCTTGAACATCCCATTTCGTCAATCCTTCTCGGCCATTTTGATGAGCTTTGTCATTGCGGCGGCCATTCTCGGGGCGTTCAGCCCGCTGCTGGCGTTCATGGTTTGGAACGCCCCGCCGATTTCGGCGGCAGCGGCTTCCGCGCCGGCTTACAACTTCATCAAGCTCACGCACGTCGCCGTCATTGCTTTCGCCGGCATAACAGGCAATGCGCGCTTGTTTCAATTGCTCACGCAGTTGGGTGGGGGCCGGACCGGCGCGCGCCGGGTGTTGTTTGCGTGGCTGGCGGGCAGCCTGTTTCTCGGCAGCCAGCTTTCGTGGATTTTACGCCCGTTCATCGGCTCGCCGTCGTTGCCGGTGGAATTTTTCCGCGCGGCGGCGCTGCACGGAAATTTTTACGAAAATGTTTTCCATTCGCTGCTGCAAATTTTCCAGCAATTCGATTAAACCAAAACATCATTGACCTATGAACGATCAAAATCCAATCCCGCCCCAAATTCCACCGCAACTCCCGCCCGTGATGCCTGCCAGCGGCCCGCGACCGCTGGGCGATGACCCAGCCGAGCGCGCCGCCATCCCGAACATTATCGTCGCCATTGAAGCCATCCTGCGGCAGCCGCGGCGCGTGATGTTCCAGTTGCGCCAGCCAGGTGCGGGGCGATTGATTATAGCGATGGTTTTTGTGTCGGTCGTGTGCAGCCTGATTTACGGCGTGGTGGCCGGCACGTTTTCCGGCGGCACACAACTTTGGGCCGCCCCGGTCAAGGTCGCGGTGGGATTGATGATTTCGGCGCTGATTTGCCTGCCAAGCCTTTACATTTTCACCTGTCTGGGCGGTTCGCAGGCGCGGCTGGTCGAAGTTGGCGGCCTGCTGGCGGGACTGCTGATGCTGATGACCATCCTGCTGATCGGCTTCGCTCCGGTGGCGTGGATTTTTTCGCAGTCCACGGAATCGCTCGCCTGGATGGGCACACTGCATCTAATTTTCTGGTTCATTGCGACCATCTTTGGACTGCGGTTTTTGGAGTCCGGATTTTCGCAATCGAACGCCAGATCGCTCGCCGGTTTCCGCACCTGGGTGGTCATCTTCCTGCTGGTGGCAATACAAATGACCACCGCGCTGCGACCCATCCTGGGGACTTCGGAAACTTTTTTACCGACGGAGAAAAAATTCTTCGTGGCCCACTGGGGCGATTGTTTGAATGGGCAGGACGGAGCGTCAAAGTCGGGATCGCGTTGATCATCCTGTCAAATTGTGCCTGTGATTGATCATCCTGCGGCGAGGTCGTTACCTGACTGCCAGAACCTGCGACCGGGTTCCATCGGCGTTTTTCTGTGCGCCCGGCCGGAACTGCTTCGCGAATGGATGTTGTGCCGGCAATTGAATCTCATGGTATTTTGCGCCGTCGCCATTGTGATCGGGGCGGGTGTTTATGGCGCGGTCATGGGATCATGGCGGGGTCCTTGGCAGGCGTTCTATACCGGCATCAAACTCCCGCTGGTCATCCTGCTGACCACCTTGGGCAACGGATTGCTGAACGGAATGCTTGCCCCATTGCTCGGGATCAATTTGACTTTCCGCCAGTCGCTAACCGCTGTCTTGATGAGTTTTGCCGTCGCGTCGGTGGTGCTGGGCGCGCTGAGTCCGATCGCGTGGTTCGTCGTCTGGAACACGCCGCCGCTCACGGCCACGATGCAGTTGTCGTCGCCGGAGTATGGTGTCATGCAATTGACGCTGGCGGGGTTCATCGCACTGGCCGGCGTTGTGGGCAATGTGCATCTGCTGCCGCTCCTGTCGGAATGGGCGCGCAGTGCGTCCACGGCCCGGAAGGTTCTGTTCGCGTGGCTGGCGGGAAATCTGTTTCTCGGCAGTCAAATTTGCTGGGTGCTGCGGCCGTTTATCTGGGACCCGGCGCGGTCGGTGGAGTTTATCGGGCGCGAATACTTTCACGGCAGTTTTTATGAAACGGTCTTTGAGGCGGCACGCCGATTGATATTTTCATGAAATCGCGAATATCAAGAATCCTGGCCGGACTGGCGACTTTGGTGGTCGCTGCGATCATCTGGCTGCCCTGCCTGCATCTCCTTTTCGCCCGACCGCTCTCTGAATTCCGCCAGGATTCAGGTCTTTCACCCAAAGCCCGCCAGCTGGCGGCCCGGCATTTGCAACTCTGGACTGACACGGCTTTGCGCCAACAGGAACTGGAAAAAATGCGGGCCAGCAATGCCGAATGGGATTTTATGGGGCGAAGCTTCTTGGTCTGGTCGCTCGCCAACATGGCCTTGCGCGACCCGGCGTCCAAACCGCTTTACCTCCAGGCAATGGACCAAATCATTGACGAAACCTTGCGGCTCGAAAAACAGGAAGGGATGTATTTCTTCCTGATGTCTTACGCCAAAGACCGGCATTATCTCGTGCAGCCGGTGCACAGCCTGTTTCTGGACGGCGAGATCGCCCGATGCTTGCCTCGCGATGGGTGGTCGAAGAGAAACCGGAATACAGGCCGCTGTTGACCGGGCGCGTAAACGCCATCGTGGAACGCTTCCGGAAAAGTCCGCGGATGCTGCTGGAAAGTTATCCCGATGAATGCTGGATGTTCGATCATTGCGTCGCGCTGGACGCCATCAAAATGGCTGATTACCTCGATGGCAGCGATCATTCGGCATTGATCCGTGACTGGATTGCCATGGCGAAGCAGAAACTTGTCCACCGTGAATCGGGCCTGCTGATTTCCAGTTTCACGACGGACGGCACGCCATTGGATGGCCCGGAGGGTTCGACGATTTGGATGGTGGCGCATTCCCTGCAACTGCTGGACGAGGACTTCGCCCGCGATCAATACCAGCGTGCCCGAAAGGAACTCGGCGAAATCACGCTGGGTTTCGGTTACGCGCATGAATGGCCGAAATCATGGAAGGGCGAGGCCGACGTTGATTCCGGCCCGATCATTCCGTGGTTCGAAATCAGCGCCGGTTCGAGCGGCATGGCATTCATTGGCGCCAGCACGTTCGACGATGGAAAATTTCTCACGTCGCTCGCGGCCACGTTGGATTTTGCCGGGTTCCCCTTACGAACGGGCGGGCGGTTAAAATACTGCGCGAGCAATCAGGTCGGCGACGCCGCCTTGCTTTACGCCACAACACTCGGGCCGCTTTGGCAAAAGGTGAAAACGGGAGGAAAACCTTGGTAAAACTTTTTTTGCAAAGGCTCGCGGTTTTCCGGCGGGCTGAATTCTTGTCGGTCAGGGATCTGTTGCAACGCGCCTGCGCCATCAGCGTGATGTTCCTGTTGGCGCAGGTTGCCGGGCTGCGAAAGTTTACCAGCGTGTTGAATGGGACGATCGGCTCGGTGGCGGCAGGTTGGAAGTTTTCCGGATTTCTGGCGATCATTTACATCGTGTTGTATCTGGCGTTCGTCATTCTGGTCCCCATGTTGATTTTGGCCGCGATGATTCTGGCGGTTGGACAACGTTGCCGGCGGAAAGAAAAAATCTTCCCCGGAGAATAGTCTTGTTTTCCGGCCAGGCAAATTTGCCCGCCGGGCGCGTCATACGGACAAACCGTGCCTGCGATTGAACATAACCTGGGGCTGGGTGAACAAGTTTGGGCAAACCCGGTCTAACGAGTGCTGATTCGCCATTATGAAATACCTGAGACTGCCCTTCCAACACGACACCCGCGCCCCGATGCTGGCGTTGATGTTCGCCACGACCGCGAGCGTCGTCTTCGTCCTCACCCGCATTGCCTGGACCAGGGACCTTCACTACGGCTTCCTGGTCTGGAACCTGTTTCTGGCGTGGCTGCCGCTCCTGTTCGCCCTGCTGGCGCGGGAGACCTTTCGGACGGAGCAGCAAAAAACGTGGCGGTTGCTTGGTCTGGCGGGCGCATGGTGCCTGTTCTTTCCGAATGCGCCTTACATCTTAACCGACTTGATTCACCTGACGGCAAAATTCCCCCGCTTTTTTTGGACCGATCTGACGCTAATTTTGCTGTGTGCTTTCACTGGATTGATGCTTGGTTTCGTGTCGCTTTATTTCATGCAAGCCATTGTGGCGCGGATGTTCGGGCGGGTGGCGGGCTGGTTGTTTGTGGCTTTGGCGGTGGGATTGGGCAGCTTGGGAATCTATCTCGGCCGGTTTTTGCGTTTCAACAGTTGGGACGTGCTTCTGCGGCCGGGAAAAATCTATCATGGCCTGGACACCTGGGTGGGCGGCCCGATGATCAATACGGCCTCCGCGGCGTTTCTGGTGTTCTTCGCCGCGTTTCTTTTCATCACCTACGTGATGCTCCATGCCCTGACCCGCCTGCCGAAAACCGACTTCATCCGCACGACCCCGGAAAACGGATAACGGGTGGCCGCCGAATTTCGCGCCGGAACTGCTTCCCGGCCGGGAGGCAACGTTTCCCCCGAACAAGGGAAAAAATCATCTCCGTAAAACGGCTTTTATTTTCGCACTAGACAAATTTGCCCGCCGGGCGCGTCATACAGACAAACATGCGCGGACCGGAACTCAGACGGCTCTATGACGAGCACGCCCAAGCGCTTTATGCCTTTCTCCTGAACCTGACCCGCGACGAAGCCGACACCCGCGACCTGCTGCAGAACGTTTTCGTCAAGCTCGCCCGCGACCCGGAATTGCTGAACGGCGTGCGGGACGAACGCGCGTTTCTCATCCGGCTGGCGCACAATGCGGCGATTGATTTGATCCGGCGGCGCGGCACACGCGACAAAACGCGCGAACAGTTCGCCGCCGAAATCATCTCGCCCTTCGCGCCAGCCAGCGATCCGGACGAACAAACCTTTCGCGCCGCGCTGGCCGAAGCGCTGACTGAACTGCCGGCGGAGCAGCGCGTCGTGGTGCATTTGAAGCTTTGGGACGGACTGACCTTCGAGCAAATCGCCGATGCGCTGGACATTCCGTTAAACACGGCGGCCAGCCGTTATCGCTACGGGCTAGACAAATTGCGCGAGCGGCTGCGTCCCATTTATGAGGAAATGAAGAATGCAGAATGATGGATGAAGAAACTGACGGAGCTTGAACATGGACGATTTTGAACAAAAACTTCAATGCCAGCCGCTGCGGCAGGTTCCCGGCGAATGGCGTGAGGAAATTCTTGCCGCCGCCGAAGTTCAACTCCCTGGCGCGCCGAAGCGGAGCGAAGGCGGCTCAACTTTCATCGCTCAACTCTCAACCATCCTGTGGCCTCATCCCGCAGCTTGGGCGGGTCTGGCGGCGGTTTGGATTTTGATTCTGGCGGTGGATTTTTCCATGCGCGACAAATCGCCGGTCATGGCGGAAAAAACCGCACCGCCGTCGCCCGAAGTCATTGTGGAATTGCGGCGGCAGCAGCGTTTGCTGGCCGAATTGATCGGCCCCCGTGACACACGTGATGCTGACCGGTCTAAACCATTAGTGCCGCAGCCGCGCAGCGAACGCGTGGAATTTATGACGGCGTGAAATGGTAGGGACGACCTGCCGGTCGTCCGAGGCTGCGCAGCAGCGCAGCCCTACCAATCATCGGCAGGGCGGAGCTGCCGCTCCGCCCAATATGAAAACGATATGAGCGAAGAACCCAAAAGCATCTGGAAAAAATCGTGGACTGGTCTGCACTGGCTGCGCGCGTGGCTGATTGTGGTGGTGGCGACGTTTTTTATCGTTCTGATTGTCACTCTGTTTATTCCCGGCGGGCCAAGACATTTTTCGGACTGGTGGCCGGTGCTGGTTTTCATGCTCCTGGTCAGCGTGGTGGCCGCCACCGCGTTTGTTGGCCTTTTGACTTTCATCCGCTGTTTTTTTTGCTGGCGCAACTTCAGGCGGCTGCTATTTGGCGCCGCGTGCCTGGCCACGTTGATTGCGCTGTTTTACGCCGAAGAGGATTGGCGCGGCTGGCATGCCTGGAACAAATTCAAACAGGAATGGGAAGCCAAAGGTGAACATTTTGATTTTCCCAGCGTGGTTCCGCCGACGGTGCCGGACGACCAGAATTTTGCGCTGACACCCATAGCTTTCACGAGTTATGGCTTCATTCTAACTCGTGATGGAAAACGAATTCCACATGAGCAGCGCGATACAAACTTTGTTGAACGCATCAAAATGGAGATTGCCCACTATGACGGCTGGCCCACCAACGGTACTGGCAACTGGCAGAAATCAACCGTGAGCGATTTGAGAATCTGGCAAAATTACTATCGGGCGCTGGCGGCAAAGACGAACGAGTTTTCGGTTCCGTCGCAGCCGCAATCGCCTGCCGCCGATGTGCTGTTTGCGTTGAGCAAATACGATTCGGTGATTGAGGAATTACGAGAAGCCAGCCGGTTACCTTGCTCGCGGTTTCCGCTCAATTATGATAGTGAATCCCCGGCGGCCATTTGGCTGCCGCATCTGGCCGTGCTAAAAAGATGCAGCCAAGCTCTCCAACTGCGTAGCATTGCCGAACTGCAAAACGGCCAGCCGGAAAAAGCCCTGGCCGATGTGAAGCTGGCGTTGCAACTGACCGACAAAATCCGCACCGAGCCGTTTTTGATTTCTCATTTGGTCCGCATCGCGATGTTGCAAATCATGCTCCAGCCGGTTTGGGAAGGCTTGGCGGAACACCGGTGGTCGGACGAACAACTTGTCGCGCTCGACGCGGAGCTGGCGAAGCTGGACTTTCTGGCAGATTACAAATTGTCCATGCGCGGCGAAATGGATCGCTTGCGTCGTCACCCGGAGCAAGTGCAAGACCTGGGCGGAATAAGCAATGGAGAGGGAGGGGTCATGAACCCACTCTTGCCGGGCAAATTCGCCGCCCGTTTGATCCCAACCGGTTGGTTTTATCAAAACCAGTATCGGTGCGCCCGCATGATGGTGGAATATTACATTCCGGTGGCGGATGTGAACCAAGGCACTTTTTCTCCGGACCTGCTCCGGCGCGGTGATGCTGTATTAACGGCTGAAATCAAATCCGTCAGTCCTTTCAATATGCTCGAAAAGCTGATGCTGCCCGCACTGGGCAATGCCGCGAAAAAATTTGCCTACGCGCAAGCTTTGGTGGACTTGGCGCGCACAGCCATCGCGCTGGAGCGTTACCGGCTGGCGCACGGCGAATATCCCGAATCGCTTGACGCGTTATCGCCGCAGTTCATCGCCAAACTGCCGCACGACATCATCAACGGGCAGCCGTTGCATTACCACCGCACTTCCGATGGACAATTCGTTCTCTACTCGGTCGGATGGAATGAGGCGGATGACGGGGGCGAGGTTGGTCTCAACAAAAACGGCGTGGTGGACATAAATAACGGCGACTGGGTCTGGCGGTATCCCTCGAAATAATTCTTCGGTAGGGCGGGCGCTGCTGCGCCGCCCGGATTTAAGTTTAGGCCGAGCAGCAGCTCGGCCCTACCAGCGCCGCAACCCTATCAATTTTTATCTGTGTCCATCCGTGACCTTCTGTGGTTAAACTTTTCCGGTGAACATCACGAATTTGAATCCCGACACGGACATTGGGGCGAGCGCCTGGCTGGTGGAGTTGGATGATCACCGCATTTTGCTCGACGCCGGGATGCACCCGAAACGCGAAGGCCGCGACGCGTTGCCGCTGTTCGGCAAGGCGGGGAATGTGGAGGTGGACGCGATTGCGATTTCTCATTGCCATCACGATCACGTCGGCGCGCTGCCGGTGGCCTTGCGGCATTTCCCCAAAGCGCATGTGCTGATGAGCGAGTTGAGCTATTTCATCGTCGAGCGCGTGCTGCATAATTCGGTGAACGTGATGACGCGCCAGCGCGACGAGCTGGGCATCCGGGAATATCCGCTCTACACGCACGACGAGGTGGACGACATCGCGCCGGTGTTTCAGGGCTTCCGCTACAATCGGGAAGTCGAATGGGCGGCGTTTCACAAAACCCGCGCGGGATTCACCTCGCCGACGCTGGAATTTTTTGATGCCGGTCACACGCTGGGCTCGGCGGGCATTTTGATTCGCGGCAAAAAGGAGACGCTTTTTTACACCGGCGACGTTTGCTTTCACGACCAGACGATGTTGCGGGCCGCGCGCTATGAAGACGTGAAGGCCGACGTGCTCATCATGGAAACGACGCGCGGCAACCGCGCCGCGCCGCCGGATTTTTCGCGCGAAGGCGAAATCGAGCGGCTCACCGCGGCGATCCAGCGCGCGCTCAAACGCAAAGGCTGCGTGCTGATTCCGTCGTTTGCGCTGGGGCGCACGCAGGAGATTCTGGCGCTGCTCGCGTTGCTCATGCGCGCGGGCAAATTGAAGCCGCAGCCGATTTACATCGGCGGGCTGGGCCGCGTGTTCACGGAGATTTACGATCTGGAGGCGCACCGGACGCATCGCCAGCACTCGAATTTGCAATTGCACGAGTCGCTGCAACTCATCGTGCTGGAACAGGGCCAGTCGGAAAAAATGAAGCTCAGCGGCGGGCGCATCTTTGTGATTACCGCCGGCATGATGAGCGAGAACACCGCCGCCCATAACCTCGCCGCGCGCATGATTGGTGACGAGCGGCAGTCTATTTTCTTCGTCGGTTATGCGGACCCGGACACGCCGGGCGGACGGTTGAAGGCGGCGAAACAAGGTGAAACGTTTGTGTTCAGCCCCAGCGCCGGCCGGGTCACCCGCAAATGCGAAGTGCTGGATTTCGATTTGACCGCGCACGCGAACCGCGGGGATTTGCTGGATTTTGTCGGGCGGGTTTTGCCGCGCGCGATTTTGCTCGGCCACGGCGGTGAAGCTTCACGCGCCTGGTTTGAGGAACAAATCCGTGCGCGCCATCCTAAAATCAAAATCATTCAGCCGCAGCCGGCCGGGATGGTTTCGGTGTGAAAAGCAAAACCGCCGGCCGAAATGAATTCGGACGGCGGTTCGTGTGTTCCGCGTCCCAAGTTTAATTAATGTCCGCCATTGACGATGTTGGCGAGGTTGAAGATCGGCAGGAACATGCAAACAACCATGCCGCCGATGACAACTCCCAGGAAGACAATCAGCATGGGTTCAAGGAGCGACATAAGGCCGGAGAGCGTGGTTTCAATTTCTTCGTCGAGAAAGTTCGAGACGCGCTCGAGCATGTTGTCAATGTTGCCGGTTTGTTCGCCGGCGCTCAGCATGCGGATGATCATGCTGGGGAAAATCGGGTTCTTGCCGAGCGCGGCGGAAATGCCTTCGCCCCGTTCAATGTCGAGGGCGGCGGTCTTGATGGCTTTCTCCATGATGACGTTGCCTACGGTTTGAGAGACAATTTGCAGCACTTCCAAGATGGGCACACCGCTGCGAACGAGCGAGGCGAGCGTGCGCGTGAAGCGGACAAGGCAAACTTTATGCGCAATGGGGCCGAAAACCGGCAGCTTGATGCGCTGGGCATCCCAAAACATGCGTCCCGGTTTGGTCTTGATGAAATGAAACCAACCCCATACGGCCGCGACCGCGGCGATGATAAACAAGAGCAGAAATCTTTTGACGAGGTCGCTGAGATTAATCATTAACTGGGTCGGTCCGGGCAATTGCGCGCCGAAGCCGGAATAAACTTCCTTGAAGGTGGGGACGACTTTCACCAGCAGGAAGACCGTGATGGAAATCGCCACGATGGTCACGGCCGACGGATACATCAACGCGGTCTTGACCTTTTTACGAAGGCGTTCGGCATTTTCCAGATAAGTCGCCAATCGCGCGAGAATTTCGGACAGCAAACCGCCCTTTTCGCCCGCCGACACCATGGAATAGTAAAGGCGGTTGAATGTCTTCGGGTGCTTTTGCAACGCCTCGGAAAAACTTTCGCCGCTTTCAACGCGCGTGCATACGTCCCGAATCACGTCGCGCATGACCTTGTTCGGCGTTTGGTCCGCCAGCGCTTGCAGGGACTGCACGATGGCAATGCCCGCCTCAATCATCGTCGCCAACTGGCGGGTGAAAATGACCAGGTCGGCCAGCGCCACCTTGCCGCCCTTCATTTTGCCTCGTTTGGAGATCTTTTCCTGGATGGACACCACCAAAAGGTTGCGGTTAAGCAACGCGGCAATGGCGGCTTGTTCAGTCACGGCTTCGACCGAGCTGTTGATTTCCCGGCCGGTGGCCGTCTCCCGGGCTGAATAAGCAAATGATGGCATACCTTTGATTTCGTAATAAAACCGCTCTCAAAACTCACCCCAATCGCAACCCTGCAATTGGGCTTCCGCCGTCTGACAAAGCACTATTTGTTCCAGTCGGCGGCGCTAAACTCAAACAAAGCAGAATCCATAACTTCCAAAGCCCGGCATGGTTATGAGTGCCTGAACTTCACACAACCGCTGCACAAAATTGGATCTGAAACGCGGGGTGTTGGTGCAACTGCTTGGTTTTAAGAATGTTACAACAACTTAATTCCCCCAAAAAAAATGTTGTAAAATTATTGAAATTCTCCTATTTTCGTTGCAATTGCACCATTTGGTGCCGGGGTAAACGGGTTTTTACCCTGAAGTGCAAACGCACTAAAAAACAGAAAACAATTAAAACAAACAACATCGGAGGAACCAGATGAAGTTTAATAAATGGACAGTGGGTCTCGCGGCCATCGGGGTGGTCAGTCTTGCCTCGGCGGCGCGCGCGGACGAAAAAATGAGCCAGGTGCAAACCGCGCTCTCGAACACCACGCTCAGCGGTTACGTTGACGTGGCGGCACAATGGAATCCAGGTACGGACAGCGGACCAGCTAACGGCGGCACTCGAAATATTCCCGGCTATGCCTTCGCCAAAAACGACGGCTTCAGTCTGAATGCCGTTGACTTGGCACTCGACAAGCCGATGGATGAAAGCCCTTGGGCTTCCGGCTACCACGTCGAACTCATGTTCGGCCCGGATGCGACTCCCGCCAGCATAGGTCCTAACAATACTATTGCCAATCTCCGCCAAGCGTATGTTACTTTGCGCACCCCAGTGGGCAATGGCATTGACTGGAAAGTGGGCGTGTTCGACACCATCATCGGTTACGAATCCACCAGCGATCCGCTGAATCCGAACTACACCCGTTCCTACGGTTTCACCATTGAACCGAAAACCCACACGGGCGTTTTGGCCACCTACAAAGTGACTGACGTGCTGGCAATTTCGGCTGGTGTGGCTAATAGTTCCAATGTGGGAACAGGCACGCTGGCAGTAAATGGGACTTCCACTTACGAGTCGCAAAAGACCTACATGGGTTCAATTGCATTGACCGCGCCGGACAGTTTCGGTGCGTTGAAAGGCGCGACCCTCAACCTCGGTATCATCAATAGTGTTGACTCAGCGGTTGTTCCCGGTGCTGGCACCAGAACCAGCTATTATGCTGGTGTGACCCTGCCGACGCCCAGCTCCGCTTTGAAACTGGGTGCCGCCTTCGACTACCTCACCTTCAACAACCGTGGTGGTGGAAACACTGATGACAGCATCTGGGTGGCCGGCCTTTATGCCACCCTCCAACCCTCGGACAAGTTGTCCTTCAACCTCCGTGGTGAAATCGTGGATGCGACGCAAATTGGCTCTTCTATTACTAGCCCCAGTCCATTCGGACCTCAGCTCTTGGCCCCTTCGGCCTATTCCGGACACTATGCCGGAGAAGTTACGGCGACAGCCCAGTACCAACTTTGGGTCAATGTGTTGAGCCGCTTGGAATTCCGCTGGGACCATGTTTATGGCGATACCTTCGGCTATTCGCAGGGAGCTGCTACTGGTGGTAATCCAATCAAGAAAAACGACTTCCTGATCGCGCTTAACTTGATTTATCAGTTCTAATTTAAATTGGAACTCTCAAGCCCCTTCCGGGAAAACCGGAGGGGGCTTTTTGTTCCATCAATACGTGTGACCTCCGGGGTAACGAGAATCAGCGGTGGTGCGCGTAGTTCTTCCGGCAAGACCACTTTCAGCCCCGCACCATACCGGCGTTGCACCTTCGACCTGTCCTGGCGTCTGATTACAGCACAAAGAAAATCCTTCGCAATGAACCAAGGTTGAATTCCAGATAGCACCGTAAAAGTAATTCACGGCCTGTCGAGAATTGTTCATCCTGAGTATTATGTATCAGCGGTTCCGGGCAGAAAGTCACCAACAATAATTTGATGGTTTGATAATTGGTCATTGAGTTTCTTCGTAAGAGAAGGTTGAAAAAGTCCTGTTTTACGAGGAGAAAGACAGGTTTATTTGTATTGGGAATTCTAAAGACCATGGCTTTTTTTGACCCTCCATAAATTCCGAAAGCGATTGGCATGATTCGTGGTTAGTAGCCGCCCAATGGCAATTTGGTTCCTCCAATCGCCAGTGGTTAGACTGGAGTTGCTGTTACGTAGCGTATGTTGCATAGCAGCAGCTTCGGTTTTAACAACGGGCAATGTGTGAGCCGAATGTCATAAAACAAATTACCGTGATGAAAAATTAAATATGAAGAACCATAACCAACTGGGAACTATCCTGGCATTGCCGGCCACTATAATGGCCTGCGCAGGAACCGCAAAGGCAGATGGCCATGTCCCAAACAAACAACATAGGAGGAATCGGATGAAGTTTAACAAATGGACATTGGGTCTGGCAGCAGTCGGGGTGGTCGGGCTTGCCTCGGCGGCCCGCGCGGACGAAGCAAAAATGAGCATGGTGCAAACCGCGCTCTCAAGCACCACCCTCAGCGGCTATGTGGACACCGCGGCAATATGGAGGCCGGGTACAGATAGCGGACCGTTAAACACGGCGGGCAATATCCCCGCCTACGCTTTTGCCAAAAATGACGGCTTCTTTCTGAATGCCGTTGACTTGGTCCTTGATAAGCCTGAAGACGAAAACCCATGGGCTTCCGGCTACCACGTCGAATTGATGTTTGGCCCGGATGCGGTTGGTGGTGCCTTCGGCGGTCCTGCTGCCAGCACCAACCTTCGCGAAGCCTACGTCAGGTTGCGCACACCGATCGGCAATGGCATTGACTGGCAAATCGGCGTGTTCGGCAACATTATCGGTTATGAATCCACCAGCGATATTCTGGATCCGAACTACACCCGTTCCTACGCTTGGACCATCGAGCCAACCACCCACACGGGCATTTTGGGAACGTATAAAGTCAACAATGCGTTGACGGTTCAAGCGGGCGTAGCCGACAGTTCCAACGTAGGCGCCGCGTCACCTGCGCCAGTGAACGGAACTGCTGTTTACGAGTCGCAAAAGGCTTATTTGGGAATGATTACATTGACAGCTCCAGATAGTTGGGGTTGGGCCAAAGGTGGCACACTTAGTTTGGCCGTTGAAAATGCTGTTGATTCTTCTGTCGCTCCTGGCACTGGCACCAAAACCAGTTGGTATGCGGGTGTCACGATTCCGACGCCGAACGCAGCTTTGAAATTCGGCGGGTCGTTTGACCTCCTCAACCTCAATAACAGCGGCACTGGCAACCCCAGCGATGACAGTGTTTGGGTTGTAGCCCTTTACAGTACTTATCGGTTTTCAGACAAGGTGAGCTTGAATCTCCGTGGTGAATATGTGGACAACCAAGGAACAAGCGCGGCTTCAAGTCCTTTCGTGGCGAATCCCGCTTATGCAGGACACAAAGCGGAAGAAATCACGGCCACCATCCAATACAATATTTGGGCGAACGTGATGAGCCGCGTGGAATTCCGCTGGGATCATGTTGATGCCAATGCCTTCGGCTATTCTTCCACTGGTGGTCCAATGAAGAAAAGCGACTTCATGCTTGCCTTTAACATAGCCTATATGTTCTGATTAAAATTGGAACGCTCAAGCCCCTTCCGGAAAACCGGAAGGGGCTTTTTTGTTTCATCAACCGGTGTGGCCGCCGGAGCAACGAAGCTCACGATTTCAAAATCCGAAACTCGAAATTCGAATTCCGAACAAAACCCGAATTGCGAAATCTAAAGGTTGGACCCCGTCGCCAGTCCGATCCTTTCGGTCTTCCGCCTTCGGATTTCTTTCGGACCTCGGAATTCGGTTTTCGGCATCCAGAAGGATTCTCCTTGGCTTGGCTCCTGCAATTACATTTCAACACTTGGCTTCGCTCGTGCTTTTGCTGATAATCCGCTCTCCAAATGCAATTCATCCGTGACATTTACACGGCGAAACACGCGGCCGGCCGGCCGGTCATCTCCTTTGAATTTTCCCCCCCGAAAACCGATGAGGGCGACCGCAATCTTTTGGAAAAGCAAATCCCCGCCCTGCTCCAGGCCAAACCCGATTATTGCTCCGTCACCTACGGCGCCGGCGGCAGCACGCGCGACAAAACGTTGATGATTGTGGATCGCATTCAGCGGCAGCACGGGCTAATCGCGCTGGCGCATCTCACGTGCGTCAATCACACCCGCGGGCAGGTGCGCGAGCTTTTGGAAAAAATCCGCTCGCTGGGTTGTAAAAATATTCTCGCGCTGCGCGGCGATCCGCCGGGTGGTGGTGAATTTCAGCCGAAGCCCGGCGGTTTTGAATTCGCCTCGCAACTCGTCCGGTTCATCCGCGAGTCGGACGATTTTTCCATCGGCGTCGCCGGTTTTCCCGAAGGCCACATAGCGTGCCAGGACGGCAAACACGCCGATTGGCGGCATTTGAAGGAAAAAACGGACGCCGGCGCGGACTTCATCCTCACGCAATTGTTTTTCGACAACGCCGACTATTTTGAATTTCGCGATTTTGTTGCCGGCAAACTTGGTGTTTGCGTGCCGCTCGTGCCCGGCATCATTCCGATTTTGAGCGCGTCGCAAATCACGAAATTCACGCAGCTTTGTGGCGCGAAAATTCCGCCGCCACTCCGTTCAAAACTCGATCAATTGGCGGGCAATGACGAAGCCGCCGCGGAATTCGGCATCGAATACGCCACGAAACAGTGCGAGGAATTGCTGCGCGCGGGCGCACCGGGGCTGCATTTTTACACGCTGAACAAATCCCGTTCGACCGTGCGGGTTTTGAAAAATCTCGGTCTGGCGTGACCCAACCCTCCGTAGCAGCCGGGGTAACGAGGCTCACACTGAAGGATAAAGGAAGAATGGTGAATGAAGAAATATCAGTTTGACGCGAAACGGTCGCGGAACAGCTTCATCATTCTTCATTCTGCCTTCTGCATTTAAAATGAGCCTCCTCACCAGTCTTCGCACCAAGTGCTACGACCCGGCAGGCGTCGGCTGCTACGATCATTAAAATAAATTGTTCGCCATGATCCCGATGACACTCAACGGTCCCTGGTCTTCCAAACCATCGGCCATCTTATCCAGTTTTTGCAGCGAGAGCTTGGCGTTCTTATAAAACTCCTGGTCGTTGACGAGCTTGCCGATCGTGCCCTGCCCCTGGTTGATCTTCAGCAGAACTTGACTGAGGTTCGTCATCGAAGCCGTGGTCGCGGTGTAAAGTGTATCGTCGGTCACCAGTTTGCCGATCGTGCCCTGGCCGTTGGTGATCCCACTGACGACCCCCCGCACCTCGGTCACGGCGTCCTGGAGGTTGGTAACGGTGACGAGCGCGGAATTGTAGAGCGAATCGGTGTAAATGAGTTTCCCAACCGTGCCCTGACCGCTCGCAATCCGGCCGGAAATGTTTTCCATGTTGGAGATGGCTCCGCCGATGTGGCTGCTGTTTTGCTTGATGAAATCGGTCAGCGGGCCGATCAAATTGTCAATCCTGTCGCCGGTGAAACTCTTGCCGAAATTTTCAATGCCGGTAGCGGCGCTGTCGAGCTTGGCCATGATGGCGTTGAGGTCGGGCTGATCCTCGGTCGTGAGCACCGCGCCGTCGACCGCCTTTGGCGCGTCCGCCGACCCAAAGTCAATGGCAACAAAATTCTGCCCCATCAAGCCGGTGAATTTGACGGCGGCCTTGCTGTCCGTTTTCACGATGGCGTCGGAATGAAGCTTCATTGTGACTTCGCCCTTGTTGCCGGCGAGCGCAATTTTTTCGACACGGCCGATTTCCACGCCGGCCATTTTGACGCTGTTGCCGGCCTTCAAGTCCTGCACAGTGTTGAACAGCGCGCTGACGCGGTAGCCGCCGCGGAAGGATGCCATGCCGCCCAGTGTTTCAACAATTAACACGGCGGCCATGGCCACGAGGACCACAAAAACGCCCAGACGAGTTTCGAGTGAATTTTTCATAAGCTTTTAGATTGAGGTTCGCGTTTAAAATCTGCGCGCAAAAAATTTTGGACGAGCGGGTCGTTGTAACGTTTTACTTCATCCGGTGTGCCGATGGTGAGAATGCGGCCTTCATTGATGACGGCGATGCGGTCGGCCACGCCGAACGCGAGGTCGCGGTCGTGCGATACGACGAGCGACGTGACATGAATGCGCCGCTGGAGGTTGAGAATTTCCTCGCCAATGACCACGGCCGAAAGCGGATCCAGCTCGCTCGTCGGTTCGTCGTAAAGAATCAGTTGCGGCTCGATGACCAGCGCCCGGGCGATGGCGACGCGCTTTTTCATGCCGCCGGAAAGTTCACTGGGCATTTTGTCCTCGGTGCCCTTGAGGCCGACGTTTTCGAGTTTTTCAGCGACGATGCGGGCGATTTCCTCCGGCGGTTTGAGCCGGTGCTCGCTCAAGTAAAGCCCGACGTTTTCGCCGACGGTCAACGAACTGAACAGCGCGCCGGACTGGAAAACCAGCGCCATCCGGTATTTGCTGGCAATTTTCGGCGATTGGATGGATTCGCCATTGATGAGGATTTCGCCGGCATCGGGCGGTTCGAGGCCGATAAGGTGCTTGAGCAACACACTTTTGCCGCTGCCGCTCGGCCCCATGATGACAAAAATTTCTCCGGGCTCGACTTCGAAATCAAGACCCTTGAGCACTTCCTGCCCGTCGAAACTTTTGCGCAGGCCGCGCACCTGGAGGCTGACGCCGGAATGGTTGCTGGTTGAGGTGTTCATTATTTCAGCAGAACGCGCGTGAGCACGTAGTCAAAAATCACGATCAGGACGATGGAATTGACGACGGCCTTCGTGACCGAGCGGCCAATGCCACGCGGCCCGCCGATGGTCGCCAGGCCCTGGTGACACGAGACCACGCCGATGATCAGCGCGAAGCAAAAACTTTTGAACACGCCGTTGGCCACGTCCTTCAATTCGACCACGTCACGCAAATTGGCCCAAAAGGCCTGAAATGGAATCTCGATGTGGCTGTTGGTCTCGGCAACGACCGCGCCGCCAAGCCAGCCGACCAGAATCGCAAAAACCACGAGCATCGGCAGTGCAACCGCAATGGCGATCAGTCGCGGCAGCACGAGGTAATGAACCGGGTTGATGTTCATTGTGCGCAGCGCGTCAACCTCCTGATAAACACGCATGGAGCCGATTTCCGCCGCCATCGCCGATCCAATGCGTCCCGCGATAAGAATGGCCATCATCACCGGCGCCAGTTCCTTGGCCATCGAGATGCCGACGATGCCGCCGACGGCGCTGGCCAGGCCGCGTTCGACCAGCACCGGGCCGGTTTGCAATGCAATGACTGCGCCGATGAAAAATGACAGCACGCAGACCATCAGCAGGCTCGCGTTGCCGATTTCAAAGAATTGGTCGAATACTTTCTGCCGCTGCCGCCACGCCAGCGGCAGAGACAGCAGCGTGCGCCAAAACAACAGGAAAATTTCGCCGATGTTTTCAAACATATTTTATTTCACCGCGCGGCCCGTTTGCGCATGCCATTTAAGCGCCGGAACATAAAACAAACGCAACTTTTTCATTTCCGAATCCGATTGATACTGGAAAAACCCAAACAGGAGCGAGCATTTTTTCGACACGGGCGTCGTGTCGCGGCGATACAGATTCCAGAGAAACGACTGGCTGGCGGCGCCGGCTTGGGGATTGTTTTCCGAACGCCACAACGACCACAGCGGCGACCAGTTGCGCTCGACGCCCCGGTTGTTGGGCAGTGCCGATTCAACCAGCGCGAGAATTTGCAGCCGGCGGTTGCCATTAAAATCGTGGCGCCAGGTGAACAACGGCCAGAAATCAACGCGCCGCCGCTCCGCACCGGTTTCAGTGTTTTTTTCCGTCACACTCGAGAACAGATAAAACAAAATGCGCGTGCGTTCCCGATCCAGGGCGCTGGCATGGAAGCGGCTGTATTTATACAAGGGCCAGAGATAAAAATCGCTCTCTGCCGTGGCGTTGTGCGCACGGCTGAACAAAGGGAATACGCGCGTGGTGGTTTTGCCTTCGCCGCGCGCAATGACCACGAATGGATACGGCCCCTCCCATTCGTGATATTTTTTTTCCCGGTCGTCAATCCAGGTGAAAAACGGCCAGAGCACGGAGGTCGAATCGCGTTTGGGAGAGCGGAGCGCGCCGTAAAGCGGCCAGTTGACGCTGAGTTTTTCCGGGTCGTCGGTGCCGATGCCGGTGGTTTGTTTGAAATGAACCGGCCAGAGCATGAAAAATTTATCATGACCGCCGATGATTTCCGTTTCGCCAAAGCCGTTGATTTTCGTGGTCACGTCCTTGTGTTCACTGCCGATCAGCGGCCAGAATTGCCACCCCTGCAGGCCCTCGCCGTGCCGCAGATGGAAAAACGGATAAAGATAATTGTCGGTGACGACGTCCCTCTTCCGCGACTCGCCATAAATGGGAAACAGGACGAAGAAAATTTCGTCGCGAAACAGCCGGTTTTTGAGGCGGCCGTAAAGCGGAAAGAGCGCGGTGTAATTCTCATCCGGAACCGGCGAGCGTTGCTGAAAATAGAACGGAAAAAGCGTGAAGCGTTTTGCGGTTGAATCATCCTGGTTCTGGCCGCCGGAAAAACTGAGCAACTGGCCGAGCTGCCAGCGGTATTCCATACCATAGCACTCATAAGTCAGCACCGGGTAAAGCAAATCGAATTCCTTTGATTCGGTTGCGGGATCGGTGTCATAAGATAGCAGCGGCGGGACGGCCCATGTTTTTTCCGAATCTTTGCGCTGGTCATAAAAAAACGGCCCGGCGGCTTCGGTGCGTTGACCCGAATCCAACATCAGCGCAAATTGATCGAAGATCGGCCCGGCACGAAAACCATCCCCGGCAAAGGCGGCCGATGGAAAACCGATTGCCAGGCCCAAGCAACAGATTCGCAAGCGATGAATGAATATTTTGGATCGGGTGAACATGCTCGTGCCCTTAATCCGGAAGAGCGAATTTTGACAGGGTTTTGACAAGATATTTAACACCTTGCGTTATCGTTATTGAAAACAGGATTTGCTTGTTTTCAAGCCGTTAGAAGTTAGGTTTAACATTGATATTGACTTCTTGTGAGTTTTCTTTATACTTTTTATACAATTGAGGTTTTACCTCGGTTCCTCCTGACCCAGCGCCGACAACGAGTTGTCGGCGCTGGGTTGTTTTATTAACGGACGCCACCGGCCAAGTAAATTCAACAACGCCGGCAAAAAAGTCAGTCCTGCAATCATGCACATGGCAATCCCTGCCGCCATTACGCATCCCAAGCTCTGAATGCCACGGTGCTTGGCGAGAATCAAACTGCCGAAACCGGCAATCGCTGTCAACCCGGACACCAGCACGGCCTTGCCGGTGCTGCGCGCCAGAATGCCCGGCGTGCGTTCCTCGGCAAAACGGTTCAGGATGTGAACCCCGTTGGTCACGCCGATGCCAATGACCAGCGGGAGGGTCATGATGTTTGCCAGATTGATGGGAATGTCGAACCAGCCCATCAACCCCGCCAGCCAAAGCGTGCCGATGCCCACCGGCAGCAACGACAAAATCACCGCGCCAAGGCTGCGGAAATGGAAGAACACCATGAGGGCAATCGCCGCCAACGAATACCAGGCCGCTTGTACATAGCTGTCTTTGAGCAGGGTTTCGTACTCGTAAAGTTGAACCGGCGTGCCGGTGACGTTGGGATCCACTTTCCGCAAATCGGCGACGAATTTTTCCTGCTGGTCACGCTGCCAGACATCCTCCCGGGGGTAAACCTGCAACAACAATTTCCCGGTCACACCCACGAACCGGTCGCGCAATGCCGGCGGCAGATCCTCGACCCGCAACGGCGTGCGGTCGTCCTGATGTTGCAGGATCTGGAAAGTCTCGATCAGGTCGGCAAACAGGGCATGTTGGAACTGCGCCAGCTTGTTCGCGTGTTCGTCAAGGGCCACGCTGTCGCCTTGTAACATCGCCTTGCGCAAATTTTCAATCGCCTGCCGCAGCGAAACCAGATGCCGGGTCAAAGCCGGCTCGCTGTTCCCCACTTCTTCGAGCGCATTGCCGAGGTAACCGGAGAGCCCGTAAAGCGTCCGGCTCAATTCGTAAATTTTCACCGGCTGCGTGTCCGGCGTGTTGAACTGGAGCGGGGCGATTTCCTGTTTGATCTGACCGACCAGTTTTAATTTTTCTCTCTGGTCCGTCAGAAAATCCCCATAAAACGGCGGTTCAATGTCCGCCACCGTCGGCAGTTTTCGGATTTTTTCCATTAGGTCCACCGCGTTGGTCAGTGAATCCGCAATAACCGCCCCGTAAAGCAGGGATTTGTCCGCCGAATCCAGCAGTTTTTGCTCGAACATCACCGACGGCAGGCTGGGGCTTTGCATTTTGATCAGGTTGTAATCGAAATAGACTTTGCGCGCCCCAAACAGCGCCGCCACGCATAGCCCCGCTGTGATGCCCATCACCAGCACCGGCCGTTGCAGCCAGATGTTTTCGATGCGTGCGCGGGTGGCATCCTCGGTCACCTGATGGTCAATCACATTTTGTTGTCCGCGCAACAGCATCACTGGCAGCATCGTCATCATCGGGATGAAGCAGACCAGCAGGCCGCCGCCGCAGATGATGCCCATTTCCTGGATGCCCTTGAAATTCGTCAGCGCCATGGCCAGAAACGCGCCCGCCGTCGTCAACGCCCCGGTGAAAATCCCCTGCCCGGTGAATACCATCGCCTTGGTCAGCGCCGCCTCCGCCGTTTTGCCATGGCGCAATTCCTCCTCGTAACGCGTGATCAAATGCACGCCAAAGTCAATCGCCAGGCCGATGAGCATCGGGACAAACGTGATCGTCAGAATGTTCAAATGCCCGATCGTCAGCGTGGTAAACGCCAGGGTGTAGCCCAGCCCGATCACCAGACAAATCGTGGCTTTCACCGGCCGGCCGATTTCGTTGTAGCCGTATATGAAAATCAGCGCGCACAAAACCAGCGACACAATGCTGGCCAGTGTGATGTCCTTCTGCGATTGCGTCATTTCGTCGTAATCCAGCACCGGTTCGCCGGTGATTCCCACGTTGAGGCCGGGCACTTCCGCCTGCGTCTGTTTGACCAGCTGGCGCAAACGATCAATCACATAACCGTTCACCTCGTCCTGCGTTTGCCGGCCCCGTCGGTGCTGCTGATCCACGGTTGGGCCATTCGTTTCCGTGTTGGGCGCGTGCGTCGTCACCAGAAAAATCCGGCCGTTGGCAAGGGTGATGTAATTCGAGAGCACACCACTTCCGCTGGTGTCGAACAAGGCGATGACATTGGGCGACGGCGGCGCGCCGGGGCGTTGCAGGGAATCGGTGGCCTGGGTCACGATGCGTGACAGCGCGGGCAGCGCCTGCATCAGGGATTCCGTATCGGCGTTGGCCTCGCGCGGCGCGGTGCGGAACGCCGTGTTGATCTGCTCAAAAAACGAGACCAGGTTCGTCGTTTGGGTGAACTGCCGGACGAACGGCCGGGCGGCCTGGAGCATGGTTTTCATCTCCATCAGGTTCGTCTCCGACGCGTAGAGCAACGCCTTGGAGCCCATCATCGCCAGGCTCTGCTGGTAAAAAATATCGCGGAACAAATTCGTCTCCGTCTGCATTTTGGCGGCCATGCGTTCGACGAACTGCCGGTTTTTTTCAATGTTGTCGCTTTCCACGACCACCACCAGGTCCCCCTGCTGGGGAAATTCCTGCTGGAGCCGGAGATAATTCTCATGATACTTCTGGTTGGGCCCGACCAGATTGTCCCGGTTCATGTCGGCCTTCAGGAAACCGATCGTATAAAGCACGCACAACAGGAACAGCGCCACCTGGGGATAAAAAAACCAGCGGGGATGACGGCATATCGCCACCGTCAGTCTGGCCAGCGACCGCGCGAGAAAAGAATCGGCGCTTAATGCCTTCATGCTTTGTGGCTGCGCTTGAGGTTCATGCCTTTCCCGTTTCGTCGGGAAATTCGGCGTTGGAATAAACTTCCTTCACGTCGTCATGTTCCTCCAGCGTTTCGATCAATTTGTTGACCGCCGTGATGGCCGCTGCGCCGGTCAACGGCACGGTGATGGTGGACAACGACGTGATTTCCGCCGCTTCGCACTTGATGCCCCTGGCTTCAATTTGTTTGTGCACGACCTCAAAATTTCCCGGTTCAGTCAGGATTTCATATCCCTGCGGCTCGGCCTTGAAATCCTCCGCGCCCGCTTCAAGCGCCAGTTCCATCAATTGATCTTCACCTGCCGCTTCGCGCGACACGATGATTTGCCCTTTCCGCTGAAACAACCGGCTGACCGATCCGGGCGTCGCAATGCTGCCGCTGTTCTTGGTCACGATGCTGCGAATGTCCGACGCCGTGCGATTGCGATTGTCCGTGCTCACTTCGACCACCAGCGCCACGCCGTTGGGCCCGTAAATTTCATAAGTCAAATCCTCGAAGTTCGCGCTTTCCCCGCTGCCGGCCCCCTTCTTGATGGCGCGCTCGATGTTGTCGCGCGGCATGTTCGCCATGCGGCATTTGAGCAGCACCATGCGCAGGCGCGGATTCATGCCCGGATCGCCGCCGCCGATTTTGGCGGCAATGGTGATTTCGCGCCCCAACTTGGCGAAAATTTTCCCGCGCTTGGCGTCAATCGCGCCCTTAAAGTGCTTGACCTTGGCCCATTTGCTGTGTCCGGACATGGTTTACGTTAAATCGTTAAACAGTTACATCGTTGAATGGTCAAATCGCCTTCTTTCCGGCGCAACGATTTGACGATTCACGTTTCAACGGCTTTCGCTTCAACATAAACTGCTGTGCCGTAACACAGCACCTCGGTGATGCCCGCCGCAAGCTCCGTCGCGTCGTAGCGCACCCCGACGACGGCATTGGCGCCGAGTTCTCCGGCATGGGTGAGCATCCGGTTGAAGGCGTCTTCGCGCGTGTGTTCGCAAAGATTGGTGTAAAGCGAAATGTTCCCGCCGAAAATCGCCTGAATGCTGGCGCCAAAATTTCCGACGATGGAGCGCGACCGCACAATGATGCCGCGCACGACGCCGAACGATTTGATCACGCGGTAACCGGGCAGTTCAAATGTCGTTGTCGTCAATGGATGTGTCAGACTCATAGGCCAACGATTGAACACGACGACACGCGCCGACAAAAGCGAAAAGTTCCGGCGCGTTTACGGCGGGGCGCATCCGGGCACGATCCTCAAGACATAAGGCCGCCCCGACTGTGGAACGCCGGATTCATCCGGCTGCCGGGTGAACCGCGTGTGGTGCTGCCGGATGAATCCGGCGTTCCGGTGGTAGTGTCCGGTAGCGTCCTTTACGGCGAAAGCCATGAAAACGACGGCAGATTCCGCAACACGGTGAATACAAACACGGTGACGAGAAGCGCCCACAACATTATGGGCGGCACAATGAACGCGACCGGTTGGTTTTGGATTTTTTGCCTGACCAACCATGCGCTCTGCGCCGTCAACGCCGTGAGCGTCAGAACGAACAGCGCATTGTCATGCAGCGCGCCGAGCAGGTGGCCGTGCAATAATTGATACGCCGCCCGCGTCGCGCCGCAACCCGGACAGTTCAAGCCGGTCAGCGAATGAAACAAACAAATGGGATAAAAACCGTGCTTCGCCGGATCGAAGAAAAACAGAACCGCGCCCGAACCCAGGGCTGCCACCACCAGCACAACAACCGTGAAAAATGCGAGCGACTGCGACGCGGCGATTTTCGGCGGCGCGGATTGTGATTCAGCGCGCATGGTTCAGGTTCAAAAAGACTTGAAATGCCATCCGATGTTCGCCGGGTGGAGTGCAAAATTGAGCAAAACCAGCACGAATCCCAAAACCAAGCTCGCTCCGGAAAGAATCAATCCGGCAATGGCCAGCCCACGGCCTTCGTAAAGTTCGGGATGCCGGTTGATTTGCGACAATCCGATGAACGAAAAGACGAGCCCGAGAATGTTGAACGGACATCCGCAGCAGCATGTCAGCGACAAAATGCCGAAAATCAGTCCTGCCGTTGCAAAGGAATTGGTTTTGGGCAATTGGCCCGCCGTTGAAGTCCCCGGCTTCAGCGGCCCGATCACCGGCGGAATTGGCGGCGCGAAATGTCCCGCAAATTCCGGCTGCGCGCCGAGCGGTTTCCATTCCGGCGCGCCGGGAGCGAGCGTTGGCGTCTGCGCGTTGGCGCGGCCTTCGGCAATCCACTGCCGCAACTGCCCGGCGGTTGCCGGGCCGTATTCTCTGTCGTCCGCTCCAATGATTTTATACATGGGTCAATGCTGTTTCGCGTTTTTTAAAATAAACATGAAGATCGAGGCTGTCACAGCCAGCAAAAGAAAAACAAGATAAACCGCAGTCCGCCCCCGCCGATTTTTGACTGGAACCACAGTTCCCAATTTCTGCGGAGACGCAAAGGCCTCCGCAAATTCCGGCAATGAACCCAGAAAGACCCGGTCTTCCGCGCCGTCGGGCATAACGGGCGTTTTTTTTCTCCACCCGATCTTCTTGAATCCATTGTTTGATTTTCCCGGCGGAAACCGGGCCGTATTCACATCCGTCCGAACCAAGGATTTTATACATACGCGCTTCTCTACTTGTCTTCGTTTTCCCCGGCCACACAACCGACGTCCGTGCATACGCCACGTTTCGCTTCGGCAACAAAATCCAGCAAAATTTTCGCCGTGAGACTGGTGAATTTTTTTTGCGCTTCCTCAATTGCCGCCCGCAAATTTTTCCCGCTGCGGAAAAGCATATGATAAAGCCGCTTCAATTCCAGCCGCTGTTCTGCCGTAAAACCGGCGCGGCGCAGCCCAACGATGTTCAGCCCGCAGATCTCGTTCAACCGGCGCGCCATTGTGAACGGTGGTAAATCCTGGCTGATGCCAGAACCGCCTTGCATCAGTGCCAGCGTGCCCACCCGGCAAAACTGATGCACCAGACAGTTGCCGGAAATGAACGCGCCGTTCTGCACGACGGCGTGCCCCGCCACCATCGCGCCGCCCCCAAGGATCACGTGATCGCCCACCACCACGTTGTGCCCAACGTGACAGTGGGGCGTCAGGAAATTGTGCGAGCCGACAACCGTTTCCCCCTCCGGCGTGTTTGAGCAATTCACGGTGACATGTTCGCGAAAGAGGTTGTGGTCGCCGATGCGCAGCCGCGTCGGCTCGCCTTTGTATTTCAAGTCCACCGGCTCGTCACCAATGACACAGCCCGCGTGAAACGAATTGTGCGCGCCGATCGTCGTCAGCCCGGTGAGATAAACGTGCGGCCCGACGACGCAGTGCGCGCCCAGTTCCACCCCTTCGTCAATCACGGCATACGGCCCGACGCGAACGGTCGAATCCAGCTTTGCCTTTGGGTGAATGATGGCGGTTGGATGAATCACAGAATAAAAGTGGCTCATTCGGCTTGATTGCCAAGTTCAAAATGCCGCACGGCCCGAAGATGCTTTGTGCCCCCGCAATGAAATAGGTCAGAATCATCGTGCGCCGCGAGGATTTTGGAGTGCGGTGGCAGAGCGCCCGTCCTCCGTAGCAGTACTGCGGAGGGTGGACAGCGGCGACACCGCTTTGGAACGCCGACCAACACTGTAAAAGCGGCGTGGCGCTTCGCTTCCCGCCGCACTCCAAAAAATTTGGTTGCGACTTTGCCGTGCTGTGCCTTCGTGTTAAATTCCACCGTCCAAAATGAGTGCCACCACACAACCTAAAACGCCGGCAATTCGAAACCTGCCGGAGTTGCTTGCGCCTGCCGGCGATTGGGATTGCGCCCGCGCTGCCGTTGAAAACGGCGCCGATGGGATTTATTTCGGCCTCGAAAAGTTTAACGCGCGAATGCGGGCGGACAATTTCACCGGGGCTGATTTGCCGAAGCTGATGGAATTTCTCCACCGGCGCGGCGTGCGCGGCTACGTGACACTCAACACGCTCGTCTTCGAGAACGAGCTTGCCGATGCCGAAAAATATCTGCGGACAATGATTGCCGCCGGGGTGGACGCGGTGATTGTGCAGGATGCGGGCATTTGCCGGCTCATCCGGCAACTCTCGCCCGATTTCCCGATTCACGCCTCGACCCAGATGACCATCACCAGCACCGCCGGCGTGGAATTTGCCCGTGAACTCGGCTGCAACCTCGTCGTGCTCGCCCGCGAATGTTCGCTCAAGGAAATCGAAAAAATCCAAACTGCGCAAGGTAGGGCAGGCAGTCCTCTGCCCGCCGCTGAATTACCCACCAACGATGGCGCGCAGGGGACTGCGCGCCCTACCCAGTTGCCTCTGGAAGTCTTTGTGCACGGCGCACTCTGCATCGCCTACTCGGGTCAATGCCTCACCAGCGAGGCCCTGGGTGGACGCTCCGCCAATCGCGGCGAATGTGCCCAGGCCTGCCGGATGCCTTACGAATTGATTTCCGACGGCAAACAAGTTCCCCTCGGCGGCCGGAAATATCTTTTGAGTCCGCAGGATTTGGCCGGATTGGAAGTTTTGCCGGAATTGATCCGTGCCGGTGTTGCTTCGCTGAAAATCGAAGGCCGGCTCAAGTCGCCCGAATACGTGGCAAACATCACGCGCATCTACCGCAAAGCTTTGGACAAGCTGTCGGAGGGCCGAGTTCCACGAGGCCCTGATTCAAAAATTGGACTCGCAGAGATCGTCCCTCCGAATGATCGTTACGACATGGAAATGGCCTTTTCACGCGGCCTGCACACCGGCTGGTTCGGCGGCACCAACAACCAGCAACTCGTCCACGCGCGCTTCGGGAAAAAACGAGGCGTGTTTCTCGGCGAAGTCGCGCGTGTGTTGCGCGATGGCGTGACCGTCCGGCTCGAAGGCCCGTTGAAACCGGGCGACGGCGTGGTGTTCGATGCCGGCAAACCGGAGGAAAACGAGGAGGGCGGGCGGGTGTATGAAATCTCCCAACAACGTGCTGCCGGCGTCTCGCCGGCAATTCTAAAATCAAATCAAACCGGGAATGTTGGAAAAGTGAACGCGATTCGGGAAAGCCAGTTCTGCCGGCAAGATGCCGGCAGCACGCTGGAAGTCCTGCTCGGGTTTGGTCGCGGCGACATTGATTTCTCGCGCGTCCACGTCGGCAACAAGTTGTGGAAAACCAGCGATCCCGAACTGGACCGGCGATTGCGTCAAAGCTTCGAAGGTGACGCGCCAAAGTTTCAGCGGCCCATTGAAATCGAGGTGCATGGCGTCGAAGGCAAACCGCTCACGCTCATTGCGCATGATGAATTCGGAAATGTCGCAAAAGTCGAATCATCCATGCCGCTGGCGAAAGCCGAAAAGCAACCGCTTACGACCGGACGTTTGCGCGCGCAACTGGGCCGTCTGGGTGGAACGCCGTTCAATCTTGGCGAATTGAAAAATAATTTGTCAGGCGAAGTTTTATTGCCGGTCAGCGAATTAAATCGTCTGCGCCGCAAAGTTTCCGTGGAATTGGAACGATTACGTGCGCAGCCGAAGCGGTGGACGCTCAACGTGCTGCCGGCATCTTGCCGGAAGATTCATTCCAGAACTTCCGGCGGGACGCCGGAAGCACATTTGGTGGAACTCATTGTCCTTGTCCGCAATCTTCCCCAACTCGAAGCCGTGTTGTCGTGCGGTGCGACGACGATTTATTGTGAATTTGAAGACCCGAAAAAATATCGCGAAGCCGTGACGTTGTTTCACACGGCGCGCAGTTGCTCTGTCTCTCAACCCTCAACCCTCAACCCTCAACCGTCCATCTGGGTCGCTCCCCCGCGCATCTTCAAACCGGGCGAAGAATGGACGCTGGAGCAAGTGCGCTCCTGCAACGCGGACGGCTATCTGGTTCGCAATTACGATCACCTGAAGTTCTTCGCGAACGACCGGCGCATCGGCGACTATTCACTCAACATCGCCAATCGGCTGGCGGCGGATTATTTCAAAAATAAATTTGGCCTGGAGCGGGTGACCACGAGCTACGATTTGAATTTTCAGCAGCTCGAAGCGTTATTGTCAGCCGCGCCGCCGGAGTGGTTCGAGGTGACGATTCACCAGCACATGCCGATGTTTCACATGGAGCACTGCGTGTTTTGCGCGTTTCTTTCCAGCGGCACGGATTTCCGGAACTGCGGCCGCCCATGCGATGTGCATGATGTGAAGTTGCGCGACCGCGTCGGCGCGGAACATCCGGTGAAAGCCGATGTGGGCTGCCGCAACACGGTGTTCAACGCGCTGGCTCAGACCGGCGCGGAATACGTGTCGCGGATGATGGAGCTCGGCGTGCGCCATTTCCGCGTGGAATTTCTCAACGAAACGCCGGAACAGGTGACCCGGACGATTGCAAAATACCACCGGCTATTGCGAGGTGAAATCACCGGCACCGAACTCTGGCGTGAATTGAAATTGATGAACCAGCTCGGCGTCACGCGCGGGCAGATGGGGAAATGAGCCGTCTGCGGTTGCTTTCCCGGCCTCGCCAGCCAAGCACCCAGCATCACCAGCCCATAACCCATCCAAAGGGCGAGGATAACATAGGACGCAGAAAAATATATCTTCGTCAATTCCAAGGTCTGCCGATCCACACCCGGATTTAGTAACGCCAATATCAGAAACGCGAGACAAACGTATGCCGCCAGCAATCCCAAAATCCACCTTCGTTCGGACGCAGCGATTCGGTGCAGAAAACAGAATGGAATGACGCACATCAGCAGGTAGGGCCAGCCAAATTCCTTCCCGGCCATGATGAAATACAAGCGAACCTGTTCAAGAAATTGCACGGCATTGGATGTCGGATTGGATTTTTCATATTGGCCTCGACTGAGCACGTGGAAAAAGCCCTCGACCGTCCGGGGATAACCCCAGTTTATCGGGGGATTTGTCATCGAGGCAATCGGCAGATAGAAATAAAGCGCCAGTCCAAGCAAAAACAAACCGCTGCAAATCAGGATGGCCTTCCATTCCGAAAATGCCCGACGCGTTTTTATCACCAGCCCGATGCCGGTCAAACTGGTGAGAACACCCAGCAAGTTGAAGATGCAGAATTGTCCTCCGCCATAGCCTTTGAGCGACGGGAAATGGCCCATCCAAATTCCACCCAGCCCGCCCAAAAATAAAATACCCGCAACCAAAAAAATGTCCCGCCCGACTTTTTGATCACCGATCATGACCAGGAAGGGGATTGCCGGCGCGAAAGCAAATTCGATCTGGCTGTTCGTCAACAACAGCCCATAGGCAAAAGCAGCGGCATAGAGAAATCGCCGGCGTTCCGGCCCGTAACTCCAACGCATCAGCAAACAGAGAACGAGGCAGAGCAATAAAATGCTCACCGGCCAGACGGCAACAATGACCGCCTGCGGCCAGAAAGCGCCATTTAAACCAAAAACCATTCCGGCAGCATAACCGCAAACTGCCCGGAGCCATTTTTCTTCCTTGGGGCTTTAATCTTTGACTGTCGGGCACCTGTTCCAGGATGGCCGCTCCGCCTCGTGACACCATCAAGGCAATTACGCCGCAGGCCAAAGCACCCGCAACGGCCGAGGAAACGGCCACGCGCCAGGCGATGTTCGAAAACGGCAGCAATTTGGTGAACACCCATGCCCATAAGGTCCAAAGCGGATATCCCGGTGGAGACGACACACCGCCATACGCGACCGCAGTGGACCAAACTCCTGAATTGTCCAAACCCACATCTGGAGCGAGCGTGAGAAGGTAAACCACCAGCGCCAGCAGTGTCGTTGCCCCAAAGCTCAACCAATCCGTCACCTGAAAGCCTGATGTGTCCCGCAACGCGGAGGGTATTCCCCCGGACAGCCCGGAAGGATCGTCCGACTTTATGGAATCTGAATCTGTATTCATTTCGCCCGGCGGAAAATCCGTGACACGAAACCACCATCCAATAGACACCGCCGAAGACAAATTTGTATGCCTCTTTTAAATAAGCGCCAACTTGTAATTTACTGGTAAAAATATCCCAATTCCCGCAACGACGCGTAATCCTTCGGCCGTTCCGGCGTCGCGCGGCCGATGATGACGTGGTCGAGCACTTCAATCTTCAAAAGCTGCCCGGCGCGAATCAAATCGCGCGTCACCTTGATGTCCGCCTCGCTCGGCGTCGGGTCGCCGCTCGGATGATTGTGCGCGAGCACCACGGCGGCGGCGTTGGCCGCGATGGCGGCTTTGAAAACTTCGCGCGGATGCACGAGCAACGTGTCAATCGTCCCATCGGTAACCGGCTCGACCCGAATCAGCCGGCGACGCGTGTTCAGCAGCAGGACCTGGAGGGTTTCCACGTTCTTCACCAGGTTTTGCTCGCGCAGCAGTTGAACGATGGCCTCCGGGTTGTCGAGCACCGGCGATTCGCGCTGCAAATCCTCCGCCATTTTCCGCGCCAGCGCAAACGCGGCCATCAGCGTCACCGCCTTGTCGCGACCGATGCCCTTGACGCTCCGCAAGTCGTCCACTGACGCCCGCGCCAGTGCCTGAAGCGTGCCGAATTTTTGAATCAATTGTTTGCCGATTTCGACCGCGTTCGCACCTTTCAAACCGGTGCGCAGCAGAATGGCTATCAACTCCGCGTGGCTCAAAGCGTCCGCGCCGAGCGCCACGAGCCGTTCCCGCGGACGTTCAGTGACGGGTTGATCCTTGATACGCAGGCTTTGGTACATGAGTGCAAGTTATCCTTCCTGCCTGCAAAATCACGCAGAAAAATCAACATGCTGCCAGCATCCTGCTGGCAGAACCATTTCCATTATTTGTCAATCGAAGTCAGACCTGCCGGCAGGATGCCGGCAGCACACTGGCTTGCGGCCTTCCAGCCGCGTGTTAGGCTGCGCTCGCAGCATGGAATCGCCCGGCAAAAAAATGGACGACGGCCTGACACCTTCACAGCGCCGCGCCGTCAACGCGCGCGGCAACGTGCTGGTCATGGCCGGCGCGGGCACGGGCAAAACGCACACGCTCGTCGAGCGCTGTCTGCATTGCTTGTGCTCGGAACAACCACCCGCTTCGCTCGAAGAAATTCTCGTGGTCACGTTCACCGAGGCCGCCGCCGCCGAAATGCGCCGGCGGTTGCGCGAACAGTTGGAGGAAAAACTCCGGGCCGCGCCGGAGGAACCGCGCTGGATGGAACAAATCGCGCTTTTCGACACCGCCCACATCGGCACACTCCACAGTTTTTGCCTCAAGCTCGTGCGCGAACATTTCCACGAACTGGGCCTCGACCCGCAACTCGCCGTGCTCGACGCAGGCGAGGCGCGCCTCCTCGCCGAGGAAACGCTCAACGAGGAACTGCAGGAGCACTACGCCGGGCAGGATGAACTGGCCGAAGCGGTCCAGAAACTGATCCAGATTTATGGCGGCGGACGCGACCAAACCATCCGCCAGCTTGTTTTGCGCCTGCACCATTACGCGCAAACCCGGCCTGACGCCGACGGCTGGCTCACGCGGCAAATTGAAAAATTCGCGTCACCCGCACCGGACGAATGGCGCGAGTGGCTGCTCGATGCCGTTCGCAACTGGCGTAACGAATGGCTGCCGGCGCTGGAAAATTTGCAGACGGAAAATGAAAAGGCCGCCGAATGTCTGGAGATTCTCAAAAAATTGAAAGGGAGCGCGCCCGCCCCGGGCGCCGTTCGACGCGCCCTCGCGGCGAACATGACGGCGATTGATCACCAGATGGAGAACGATCTCCCGCGCACCAGTGCCAACGACCAGGGCGTCGTTGGCTGCGCCCGTGGCGGGCGCGCTCCCCAATTCACCCGCGAACAAGCGGCGGCGGTTCTGGAACAAATCCTCGCGACGGACGGCAAAGAAAACTTTCCGCCGAAAAAATTCACCATCCTTCGCAAACCGTTGGAGAAATTTTTTACCGACGCGGCGTTTTTGCATTCGCTTGCGCCGGTGAAGGATGGCCGTGACCCGCTGGCGGAAGATTGGGATTGGGTATGCGGCCCCATGGGCGCGTTGGTGCGGTTGACGCAAAATTTCTCCGCCCGGTTCGCCGCGCGCAAACGCGACGATAGCGTTCTGGATTTTCACGATCTGGAACAGTTTACGTTGAAGCTGCTCTGGGATTTTGCCGCGAACCAGCCGACATCCGTCGCCGGACACTGGCGTCAAAAAATCCGGTTCGTCTTCGTGGACGAATATCAGGACATCAACGCCGCGCAGGACAAAATCATCCAGGCGCTCAGCCGCGATTCGTCTCCCTCGCCCCGCCCAAGCGGGGAGAGGGCCGGGGTGAGAGGAGTTGAACTCGCAAATAATCTGCCTCCTCACCCCGACCCCGTAAAGGGGCGTGGCCCCCACGGGGCTTTACGCCCTCTCCTCCTCGAAGGAGGAGAGGGAGAAGGACAGCAGGCAGCACCCGTTGGCAACCGATTCCTCGTCGGCGACGTGAAACAAAGCATCTATCGTTTTCGCTTGGCCGACCCGAAAATTTTCCGCGACTACGCGCAAAATTGGCGCGGCAAAAACGGGCAGACCATTCACCTTGCCGAAAATTTCCGCAGTCGCGAGGGACTGCTCAACTTTGTAAATTCCGTTTTTGAGCCGCTCATGCGCGAGGAAATCGGCGGCGTGCGTTACGACGCCGACGCGCGGCTGCAATTTGGCGCGCCCGACCGCCGCGCGGAACTCAGCGCGGCAGGCGATTCGTCACCGCGGGCGGAACTGCTTTTGCGTTTCAAAAAGGGCCGCAACGACGCGGAAACCGACGCTGAATCCAGCAATGACGACCTGGCCGATTTGCAGGAGACGGAAAAGGAGGCGCGACTGCTCGCCCTGCGGCTAAAGCGGCTTGAAGCCGGGAAACACGAAATTTGGGATGCGGAAAAAAAGCGCTTTCGCCCCGCCGGGTGGCGCGACATGGCGGTGTTGCTGCGTGCGCCGTCGGGCAAGGCGGAAATCTATGCGAAGGAATTTCAGCGCGCGGGTGTGCCGCTGGTCGTCGAGCGCGGCGGTTTTTACGACAGCAATGAAATCATGGATTTGCTGAGCCTGTTGCAACTGCTGGACAATCCATTGCAAGACGTTCCAGCCATCGCCGTGCTCCGTTCGCCGCTCGCCGGCTTGTCCCTCGACGAACTGGCGCAGATTCGGCTGACTGCGAAGGGCGTGCATTTTTGGACGGCGCTCAATCGAACTCAGAATGCGGAATGCGGAATGCGGAATGAGACGCTGCAAAAAATCAAAGGGTTTTTGGAACGATTCCGCCGCTGGCGGCAATTGGCGCGGCAGGCGTCACTGTCGCAATGCCTGGAAAGCATGCTGGCCGAGACGTATTACGCCGAGTGGCTGCTCGCGCGCCCGCGCGGCGCGCAACGGCGCGCCAACGTCGAACGATTTCTGGGTCTCGCGCAAAAGTTTGACCAATTTCAACGGCAGGGATTGTTCCGGTTTTTGAAATTTATCGAGGCACAACGCGAGGCCGAGGTTGAGCCGGAGGTCGCGGCGGTCGCGGACGAAAACGCCGTGCGGTTGATGAGCATTCACCAGAGCAAAGGACTGGAATTTCCCATCGTCGCCGTCGCCGATCTCGCCAAGTCGTTCAACACGCAGGACCTGCGCGGTGAAATCATTTTTGACGAGACCTTCGGCCTGTGTCCACGCATCAAGCCGCCGCACACGGGCCGGCGGTATCCGAGCCTGCCGTACTGGCTCGCGCAACAGCACCAGCGCCGCGAGCAATGGGGCGAGGAATTGCGGCTGCTTTACGTCGCCCTGACCCGCGCGCGTGACACGCTGATTTTGACCGGCGCCGTCACGGAGAAAAAATGGGAAACGCTTTGGTTGAAACCGGAAGCGATCACGGCCCAAGCCATTGTCGCGGCGAAAAGTTACGCAGACTGGCTTGGGCTGTGGTTCGCACAATACACGGGCGGCACAAAGGCGACGGCAACTGAAGGCGAATTGCCGCATTTGCGCTGGCGCATCGCAGACGACGCGGAACTTCGCGATGATTCAATCTGTAGGAGTCGAGGTGACGAGGCTCAAATTAAAGACCAGTCAGAGACTCCTCACGTCGTCTCCTACAAAAACACAATCGAGCTTGACGCCGCGACAGCGGAAAGGCTGCACGCGATACTGTCGTGGAAATACCCATTCGCCGCCGCGACGCAGCGCCCGGCCAAATCGTCGGTGACCGCATTGCGACGCCAGGCGGAGGAAGAACTGGACGACGAAGCGGAGCAAATTTTCCCGGCACGGAATTTCGCGCCGGCGGCCCGGCGAAATTCGCGCACCAAACTTTCGGCGGTGGACGCTGGCACGGCGCACCACAAATTTCTTCAACAGGTCGCGCTGGATAACGCGAACGACATTGCGGCGCTTAAATTGGAAACGAACCGCTTGGAACAGGAAAAAGTTTTATCGGCGGATGAGCGCGCTGCATTGGCTCTGGAAGATATTGCGGCGTTTTGGAATTCGGAGCCGGGCCGGAAAATTCGCGCGCAAGCGGCAAACGTCCGGCGCGAACTGGCATTCACGGCGCGTTTCAGTCCGGCGGAACTGGCGGCCATCACCGGCCTGAAATCGGCCCCGGGATTGGAAGACGAATTTGTTGTTGTGCAGGGCGTGGCGGATCTGGTGGTGCTGTTGCCGGCCGAAATCTGGCTGGTGGATTTCAAGACGGATGAAGTTCGCGCGAATGAATTGCCGGAGAAAACGCGGCTTTACGCGCCGCAACTGAAACTTTACGCGCAGTCGCTGGAGAAAATTTATGCGCGCCCCGTCACTGCTTGGTGGCTGCACTTTTTGTCCGCGCGGAAAACGGTGAACGTGAAAGCAGGAAGGTAGCACCCGCGTCTCGCGGGTCATTTTGGGCGTCTCGCCCGAAATTTTCAATGCACTCAAGCGATCAAGACAATGCGGCGGGACGCCGCATTGAACCCGCCAGAGGCGGGTGCTATCACAATCTTCACTCCGGCGACTCGAGCGAAAACTCATCTCCCCCATTTTCCGGCGCGGGCGATGCGGTGGAAACGGGTTTTTCGATCTGTGCTGCCGCAGGCGAATTTTCTCCGCGCAGGCGCACGAGCGCAAGGCGCAAGAGCCGGCCCTGAAACGTGTAACCCGAACCAATGGTTTCGGCGACGACCGCGCCGGCCGGCGGCGTTTCCTTGCTGCCCGCGACCTGGTGGCGTTCGGCGTCGAACGGCTCATTGGGTTCGGCGGCAAACGGCGTGAGGCCGAGGCGGCGCGCGGTGTCGCGGCAGGCATTCTGGAAAGTCGTGATGGGGGCGGCAAACTTCGCGTCGCCGGAGCGCGCGGCGGCGGCATGCAGCGCGAAGATGTGGTCGAGGATGTTCACCAGCACCTGCAACCATTCGAGTTCGCCGCGCCGCAATTTCTCAACTTCCAACCGGAGCGTGGCCTTCTCGCTGTCGTTCATTTTTTTCATGAACTCGCTGAATTCAATGACTTCGGCGGTCATCCGGTCGGCGATTCCCTTCGTGGCGGCGACCGTTTTGTCAGAGTTGCCCTGCACGATTTCCTGGACGCCCGCCCACTGGTTCGTGGCGGAAGAAATTTGCGCGGCGAGCTTTTCCAAATTTTGAATTTTTTCGGCGACCGCGCCAAGCGCATTGACTTCCAAGGCCTTGCCCATCGCACGATAATCGAGAATGAACGGGACCACCCCCAGGATGGCCCCGACGGCAACGCAGCCGGCGGCAATTTCCCAGTGGCGGATCGGCAGGGGTGAGTGCAGGACAAAAAAATACCCGAAGATCATCAGCCCGGCGTCGCCGATCAAAAAAATCCATTTGGGAACTTTCCAATTCGCCGCGTCGTTCATAAGGCCCAGTTTCGGAAAAACGCGGGGCGAACGCAAGCAAACGCCTTGTTTTCTCCTCGACTAACCGCCCGATCGCCACAAATCATTCGGGGCGTGCGCATCTGTGTGATTTTCAACCCGGCGGCCCGCGGCAACAAAGCCCGACACTTTCGCCGTCATCTGGACGAAATCGGCGGGCAGTCCGCGTTGAAGGCCACCACTGCTCCCGGTGACGCGCGCCGGCTCGCGGCGGAGGCCGTGGGCGAAGGTTTCGATTTGATTGTGGCCGCCGGTGGCGACGGCACGGTGAACGAGGTGCTTAACGGCATTGGCGACGCGCCGGACGGCTTTGCGCGCGCACGGCTCGGCGTGCTGCCGCTCGGCACAGTGAATGTTTTCGCCCGTGAACTCAAAATTCCATTGCGTATTGAACGTGCCTGGGACGTTTTGCAACGTGGACGCGAAATGCGCATTGACCTGCCGCGCGTGGAATTTTCGGCGAACGGCACGCGCCAAAAACAATACTTCGCCCAGCTCGCCGGGGCCGGTATGGACGCGCGCGCGATTGAATTGGTGGACTGGGGGCACAAGAAAAAGATCGGCCCGCTGGCCTACCTCATCGCCGGGCTGAAGGCCCTGCGGGAACAAAAACCCAAAATCATTGTCCGCGCAGAAGGCCGGGAGGTCCGGGGTGAACTGGTTTTGATCGGCAACGGCCGGTTCTACGCCGGATCGTTTGGGGTCCTCCCCGCGGCGGACCTGCGCGACGGACTGCTGGACCTTTGCGTTTTCCCGCGCATCAACTGGCTGACGATGTTTCGTTGCGCACCCGGTTTGCTTGCGCGGCGAAGATTGCCGGAGCGCGTCGTGCAACGCGTCCGCACAGCGACCTTCGAATTAACGGGCGACGCGGCGGCGGCTTTTGAACTGGACGGAGAGTGGGTCGGTCATTTGCCCGCGACCTTCTCGGTCGAGCGCGAAAAGTTGCGCGTCATCGTGCCGTAAGCGCGGCCTTTTTATCCGTAGCCGCGGACATGAGTCCGCGCCATTCCAAAAGTGTGCGCCGACTGACGGCGGCGGCTGCTTTGGGTTTCAGGTTCAATCCCAGATGCGGAACGGAATGGCGTTTTGCTCCAGAAAAATTCCACACCTCGGACATTTGTCCGGCTGTTTCCAGATGCGGATACGATGTAATGGCGAGACTGGACAAGCCGGTTTAAATTTCAGCCATTGGCATGCACTGCGCGGCGGCAGCCGGTTCAACACCGCGGCGAATTTCGGCGCGGTCTTGGGCGGATTTTCCCTGAATCGCAGCGAAGCTTTGAACCGGGTCACGGCGTCGTGGAGCGCCTTGCAATCGGCGCAGGCGATGGTTTGGACGGCAAAATGCCCGCCCTCGTCCGCGCCGCCGGCGACGCGGGCGGCGTAACCGCACTTGGAACATTCGAACAAATAGGTACGGCCCATAATGCCTAATTTCGTTGTAATCAATAATTACCGCACCGGGGCACAAAAATGCACTTCTTTTCACCCGTTGTCTCCCGTTGCGCGGCGCTTGACCGGCGCGGTAAATTGAAAGATTATAGTAGTGCCGAATCGAATGATGGGGGCGCACTGGTTTCGACTTGGGGAACGCGCCAGAGGCGGCATGCCGAGGATGGTTCGTTGGCCTCGTAAAAAATCGAACCAAAACAAACAGCTAATCAAGAACTAGCTCTCGCGGCCTAAGGCCTCGACGTCCGCCACTGGACACCTGCTACGGTGGACGGACGCCACAGCAGGTTGGGTTGCCGACGGAGTCTGCGCGCTGGCAACCGAGATCTTATCATGCGGACTAGGCAGTGCGATTCGAGTCCGGACGCCATCGCACAGCAGAAAACTTTATCCGGACTAAGCATGTAGTCGCGGCTGGTTTGTTTGCCAGGGACGCGGGTTCAATTCCCGCCGCCTCCACCACTCTGATTCCGGTTCGCCGCAACCAGCGAATTGATTTGAACCGTTCACCCCGGCATCGCGGCGGCCAGGCTGTAAATAGTGCCTTGCATTACGCTGCGCTTGGAATCATCTTTGAACCGGAAACCGGAAAGCTGGCAATGCCATTCAAAACACACACCAACCAAGCCGTAGCCAACGACCCTCGCGAGATGCCTGCCTACAGTCTGGCGGAGGCGGCGCACTACTTGCGCATCCCGCTTGCGACGTTGCGCTCATGGGTGCGTGGCCGCTATTACCCGATTGAACGCGGAAAACGGTTTTTCAAACCAGTGATCAAACTCCCCGACCCCAAACTCGCCTCGCTTTCATTCGTGAATCTGGTTGAAGCTCACGTCTTGGACGCCATTCGGCGTGAACACAACATCCCGCTGCCCGATGTTCGTGTTGCGCTGGACTACGTGAAAAAGCAGTTCGGTTCCAAGCATCCGCTGGCAGACCATAAGTTTCAGACGGACGGCGTTGCGCTCTTCTTGTCGCGTTTCGAGAAACTAATTGCCGTCTCCGAGGCCGGACAGTTGGCAATGAAAGAAATGCTCGCCGCTCACTTGCGCCGCGTTGAACACGACGCCACTGGCTTGGCTGCCCGGCTCTATCCTTTTACACGCAAACGCCAACTGGATGAGCCGAAGGTTATTGTCATAGACCCGTGGATTTCATTCGGTCGCCCGACGATAGCGGGAACGGGTATCGCTACCGGCATCATCGCGGAGCGTTACAAGGCCGGCGAATCTGTTGACGAACTGGCCCGGGACTATGGTTGCCAACGAGGACCCGTCGAAGAAGCAGTCCGCTGCGAGCTTGCCCTCGCCGCCTGAAGATGGCCTTGGCTCTGAAGCGTTCAAGGAAATCTTAATGGACGCAACCCCGGATTGGGTGTTTTTCGTTGATCGGTGCCTGGGTCGCAGAATTATTCCCGAGATGCTCCGCAGCGCGGGCGAAATAGTTCGCGCTCACGATTAACTTTTCCGGCAAGACACGAGAGATGAGAAATGGCTGACCGAGGTTGGCAAAAACGGTTGGATCGTGCTCCCCAAAGATAAAAACATTCGATACCGTGCGATTGAACTTCAAGCATTGCTTGCCGCCAAGGTCCGTGCCTTCGTCCTGACCGCGCGTGGAGATTTGAGCGGCGCGGAAGTCGGCCAGATTTTCGTCAAGGCCCTGCCCGCAATGAAAAAGCTCTGCAAAACGACAGGGCCGCCTTTCATCGCGCACGTCAGCAGAGACGGCAGCGTTACGCTGGTCAAAAACTGAGTTGCCAGGAGCGGACGGCAGTCCGCAAAACTGCACCCTAAAAGAAAAGTGCGATGTGTGCGATTGACCCATTTTCAGAAATGTCATCTTTCAAGGACAGACCCTTTCACTTTCTTTTTCGGCCTTCAGTCGCATTCCGGTTAGTGTCATGCTGCGGACATGGAAAATGATGCGAAATCCAAAAAGAATCCGGCGGCGGTGGCGCTGGAACGGTTGAGTGTTCTTGGTTGAGGGTCAAGGGGCGCGGCAGGAGGGAATCAGCAATTGGCGGCAAGGAATTTACAAAACAGGGGAGCAGGCCGGATTCAATTCCCGTTGCGGGGATCTCAAACGAGTGCTACTTTTGCGGAAACTTAAAAGCTTATGCACGAAAACAAGTTGCAAACCTCGCGGCGGCATTTTCTCAAGACCACCCTGACCCTGCCCGTTGCGCTGGCGGCCGCACCGGCAATGATGACGCAGGCCGTGTCCGCCGGGGACGCGCCGGCATCCGCCGCAACTGCTGCGCCGCTGCCCAAACGCCAGCTTGGGAAAAATGGCCCGCAAGCCTCCATGTTGTGCCTCGGCGGCATGATGAGCGCCCTCAGCCCGGACTACATTGACCTCGCCTGGTCCATGGGCATCCGTTATTTCGACTCGGCGGATTGTTATCTCGGTGGCAAGTCTGAGAAAATTTTTGGCGCATGGCTCGCGAAGTATCCCGAACGCCGCAAGGAAATTTTTCTCGTTTCCAAAGACCATCCCAAGCAGGGGCCCAAACAGTTGCTGGAAATGATTGACCGCCGGCTCGACGCCTGCGGCACCAAATATCTCGACGCCTTTTTCATCCATGGCCTCGGCACACGCGAATACGGCGACGCCTCGCTGGAATGGCCCAAGAGCGACGAGTTCAAAAAAGTCGCCGAACAACTCAAAAGCTCGGGCAAGGTCAAAATGGTCGGGTTTTCCTGCCACGACGGACGATTGAACGATTACCTCAACGCCGCCGCGCAAGGCGGGTTTGTGGACATCATCATGCTTAAATACACGCCGTTCTTTACCAAAGGCGACGCCTTTGACCGGGCATTGGATGCGGCGTACAAGACCGGCCTCGGGCTGGTGGCAATGAAGACCATGCGCAACACCGGCGACGTGCCCAAGCGCCTGCCCGAATTTGACAGGCTTGACCTGACCACTCACCAAGCTGTGCTGCAAGCGTGCTGGAGTGACCCGCGAATTTCCGTCGTGTGCAACATGATTGACAACGTGAATCAAATGCAGGCCAGCTCTGCTGCCGCGCGCAGTTACAAAACGCCCCTCAAAACGGCGCAGATCAACCTGCTCAAGGAAACCATCCTCGCCAGCCGGCGCACGATGTGTCCGGGCTGTCCGTCCTGTGATGCGTTTGCCGCCACGTCCGGATTCGCGTTGCTCGACATCGCCCGCTTCGTGACTTACTACGAGCAGGATGGCCTCGCCGAGGCGCGGAAATTTTACCATGCCCTGCCGTCGTCCGCGCGCAATGCCGCAGACGTGGATCTGGCCGCGTTGCGCGACCGCTGCGCGTTCCGCATTGATTACCCGGAAATCGTGAAGCGCGCCCAGCGCAACTTCGCGTGAGCCGGTTTTGACGCATGGCCGCCCCCGCCGCCGCCAAACCTCCGACCGGAAATCGTAAAACTTTCCGGCGCACAAAAGTTTCGTCGGTGGAGCGCATCGTGAGCCTGATCACCGTCGTTTTGATTGTCGTCATCGGCGTTGCCATCTGGTTTAAGGGAAAACACTATAATCCCGACCGTTTCGCGCTCAACCCCGACGCGTTGAAATCCACCGCTGCGGTCGTCGAAGGGAAATCGGGCACCGCTCGTGGGGCGGACGTCGGCCCGGGGGAAACAAAGGCCGCCGTCAAACCTCAAGCCGACGGCGAAGGTGAAGCCACCATCGAACCCGCCGAGGGTGCCGCTGCCGCTCCCGCACCGGCCGCCAAAGGCGAGCCGCTGGAAATCAAACTCGCCGGGCTGAAGCCGATGAGCGACACGGAATTTTATAACGCGGACAATTTGTTCGAGAAAATTGACGGGCGCGCTCCGGCCTACCTGAATTTTAATTTTCAAAAACTTCGCTGCCGTTCTTTCTCCATCACCGGCACGTCCGGCAGTTTCGTGGACGTTTATGAATACCGCTTCGACACGCCGGTCAACGCCTTCGGCATGTTCGCGCTGGAGCGCGATCCGAAGGGCGGGCCGCTGGCTTTCGCGCCGGACGGCTACGCGAGCGGGATGGGATTCTTCTTCCGGCAAGGCCCGCGCTACATCCAGGTGATGGCTTCAGATCAAAACTCGAAAACCCTCGGGCTGGCGAAAGCCATCGCGGAGGACCGCGCGAAAAATCTCCCCGACGACGACACCGGCCTCGACGCCCGCCGCCGTTTGCCGGTAACCGGGCTGGATCCGGCGAGCGTCCAGTTTGTGCAGGAGAACGCCCAAGGCCAGGCGTTTTTGAAAAACGTTTTTCAGGCGAACTATGATTTTGCCGGCAAAAAACTGCCGTTTTTCCTGATGGTGGCGACCCCGGCAGACGCCGCCGCTGCGTGGAAATCGTACTTGGATTTTGCCGGCCAGTTCGGCGGCAAGGTGACGGCGCTGCCGGACGTGAACGGCGCGAAGATTTTTGCGGCCCAGAATTTCGGTTCGTTCAAGGTAATTTATCAGCGGGACGGCGAAATCGGCGGGGTCGTGGACGCCGACGACGGGGACCAAGCCCGGCAATTTGTCGAAAAATATCTGGAGGGGAAATTGCCATGAAGCGAGAATATGTCCGCCAGGTTTTGGAGTGCGCCAGCCCTCTGGCGCTATTCGGGAGCGGCTTGTTGAGTCCAAAGCGGCAGAGGGCTGCCGCAGTCCAAGACGCTGCCGCGCGAACGCGAGCGCATTTTGATTTCGGCCATGAAACCTGAAGCCCAGAACGAACCCAGCAGCGATGACGGTATCAGTCGGCGCGAATTCCTCGTCCGCGCGGGTGCCACCGGCGCGTTGCTCGCCGGCGCGGCCGCGGGCGGTTACGCCCTGTGGCAGCCGAAACATTTTGTCCCCGGCTTCGAGTTGGAAAAGGGGTTGCAGCTTCCGAGTTATGCCCTCGAGCCGAACAAAACCCTGCCCTCGCTCGCGATTGCGCACGGCGCGGAACACGATACAACCATCCGCGCCGCCATCGGCGCGCTCGGCGGCATGTCGCGCTTCATTCGCAAGGGCGACGTGGTCATGATCAAACCGAACGTCGCGTTCGACACTCCGCCCGCGCTCGCGGCGACGACCCATCCGGAAACGTTGCGCGCTGTGGCGAAGCTCGTGCTCGAAGCCGGCGCGGCCAGGGTGTTCATTGCCGACAACCCGATCAACAGCCCGGCCGGTTGTTTTCTCAAGAGCGGCCTGCGCCAGGTGGCCGACGATTTGAACGTGGATTTGCTTTACCCGGAAACCGGTTCCTTCGCGCCGTTGCAACTCGACGGCGAAGTTCTCCGCAACTGGACGTTCTTCCACGAGCCGTTCAAGAAGGCGACGAAAGTCATCGGCGTCGCGCCGTGCAAGGATCACAACCTCTGCCACGCCTCGATGACGATGAAAAACTGGTATGGCCTGCTGGGCGGACGCCGCAGCCAGTTCCATCAATATATTCACAGCATTGTCTCGGATTTCGCGCTGATGATGAAGCCGACGCTCGTTGTGCTCGACGGCATGAACGTGCTGATGAAAAACGGCCCGACCGGCGGACGTCTCTCCGATGTGAAGCCGATGAACACGGTGGTCGCGGGCACGGACATGGTGGCCGTGGACAGCTACGGTTACACGCACCTGATGGAGCGCGACCTCGCCGAGCTGACCTACATCCACAAGGCCCACGAACGCGGCTTGGGCAACAAAAACTGGAAGGACACGCTTTACAAGGAAGTTCAGGCGTGAACTCACACTTACAACGCAGCGACGCAGCGCGGCGAAGCCGCAACCAAATCTTTTTGGATTGCGGCGGGAAGCGAAGCGCCACGCCGCTTTGGAAGCTCTGTCCGCAGTCGAAAAGCGGTGTCGCCGCTGCGCTTTGCCACCGCAGTCCAAAATCCTGGCCGCCGTCTCGGCGAAACTTTGCGTTCCCTGCGCCTCTGCGTTTAACTGTTTTTGTGCCATGAAAACCCGCACCGCCCGCCGCATCGCCCAGGTTTTTTTCTTCAGCCTGTTTCTGTTTTTCGTCTTTGTCACCGACCTGCGGTATCTCAAAGGCTATCCGGTCTCGCTGTTCCTCGAACTCGACCCGCTGGTTTCCTTCGCCACGGCCATCACCACGCACACGGTTTACATGGGTTTGCTGTGGAGCCTGCTGCTGGTCATCCCGACGCTGCTGTTCGGGCGCATCTTCTGCAACTGGATTTGTCCCTACGGCATCCTGCACCATTTCATTGGCTGGTTGATGGGCAAACGCCGCGCGGAGGAGCGCGAACGCATCGAGGCCAACCGCTACAAAAAACTATACTCGCTCAAATACGTCATCCTCATCGGCATGATTGTGGCGGCGGTTTTCGGCAGCCTGCAAATCGGCTGGCTCGACCCGATCTGCCTGTTTCATCGCTCGATGACCGCGGCGATTTTGCCGATGCTGAACCTCTTTTTTCCGTCGAGCATTTACGTGCGGCAATACTTTCACGTCGGCGCCTGGGTCATTGGTTTTCTGCTCGTGTTCCTCGTTGGCATGAACGTGGTGATTCCGCGATTTTTCTGCCGTGTGCTCTGCCCGCTCGGCGCGTTTCTCGGCACACTGTCCACGGTCGCGCTGTGGCGCATTGACCGCGACCCGCACAAGTGCGTGGACTGCGACCTCTGCCTGAAAAGCTGCGAAGGCGCGTCCGACCCACACACGCAATTGCGCAAGAGTGAATGTTTCGTCTGCTTCAACTGCATCGAAGACTGTCCTGAAGACGCCATTTCGTTCAAGTTCATGCCGCCGCTCCAGCGCGAAATCACCGCGCCCATCGTGCCGGGCCGGCGCGCATTTTTCGGCACCTTGCTGGGCCTGACTTTTTATGCTTTTGGCCGGGCCTCCGGCGCGTCGGACCGGAATTACGACAAAAAGGTCATTCGTCCGCCCGGTTCGGTGGAGGAAAAGGATTTTCTCGAACGCTGCATCAAATGCGACCAGTGCCTCCGCACCTGTCCGACGAATGTGTTGCAACCGGCGCTGATGGAATCCGGTCTGGAAGGCCTCTGGACGCCGATCCTCAACATGAAACTCGGCTACTGCGAGGTGAACTGCACGCTCTGCGGCCAGGTCTGCCCCACCGGCGCGATCCAGCGCATCACCATTGAGGAAAAGACCGGCCTCGGACCGTTCGCCGGGGAAGGCCCGATCCGGCTCGGCACGGCATTTTTCGATCATGGCCGCTGCCTGCCGTGGGCCATGGAAACCCCGTGTGTCGTCTGTGAGGAAGTCTGTCCCGTCTCGCCCAAGGCGATTTATTCGCGCGAAGTCACCATTACCAAGCGCGACGGCAATCTCATCACGCTGCGCCGGCCTTACGTGGACCCCGCGCTCTGCATCGGCTGCGGCATTTGCGAACACGAATGTCCCGTCACCGACGAAGCCGCCATCCGCGTTACGGCCGTGGGCGAAACCCGCTCGCGCGACCGCCGCCTGCTGATGGACGGCGGTGTCACCAGCGCCGTCCGCGACCTCGAAAAACGACAACGTTGAACAATGCTCCCGCTGGTTGATATAATAGATTTCGGATGAAAATGACGAACCCCTCACCCCGTCCCTCTTCCCGCTTGGGCGGGGAGAGGGTGGTCCACGCAGAGCGGGCCCGGGAGAGGGGAAGGTTCTCTTCACCAACCGGTCAAATCCGGCAACCGTTTTAGTTCATGGAAAAAGTCACCTCCGGCCAACGCCCCCGCACCTGCCGCGCCTGCGGGAAAAAATTCGAATATCCCATCAAGGGTAGCGATGCCACGCGACATCATTGCGCGGACTGTGTCGCCATTCCCGCCGACGTGCGTAAAATTCTGGAACGCCTCAACACCCGCGTGGTGCAGCTTGAAAACCAATTGCACCGGCTCCAGGAAAAACCCGCCGGACCGACGGCAAACAGCGCTGCTTGATTTTGGAGTTCAAGCTTCAGCTTGTCGGCAAACGCAAGAGTGTGTTTTCAAAGTCTGAAATGACAGCCGCAGAGCGGCATCGGAAATTAGCCAGCCACAAAGTAGCTGGTGCAATCGCCCCCAACCGTTCATGTCCCGAAGGAACAAAGGAAGGTGATTATGAATTCCCTCCGTCCCTTCAGGACGGATTCTTTTGGGACGATGAAGCCGGCACCTTGTGCCGGGCTAATTTCCAACGTCGCTTCGCGACCCGATTCAGGGTTCCGATTGAATAAAAAACGAGGCTGGAATTTCCTCCAGCCCTGCTTCGTCCGGTTCTTCCTTAACCGCAGCTTTTAAGCGGCACTATCGGAGTGGATACGTCTGCTATTGCTCCAAGCGAACCCGGTAAAAGCGGGTGTTCCCAGGCAGGATCGTTGTGTCGGCTTCGATATTGGTCGGGGCCGTGGCGGCGATGTTTGTGCGCACCACCGAATTGAAGCCGATGAACAGGTTGGTGGCGCGTTCGAGCCGGTAGACCTTTCCGGCGACGCTCGGCCATCTGAGCACGACGCCATTGGTGTTGGCGGGAGGCAGTAATGTCAGCCGCAGGCAGGAGGCGGCATTGGTTGGGTTCGTTCCGGCCAGCCATTCCGCCAGGTTGTTCATGCCATCGTGATCGGCGTCGGCATTGAGGTCAGTGCCGGTCAGGTGCCCGAAATACTGCAGCTCCCACCAGTCCGGCAGGCCGTTGGTGTCCGTATCCACCATGCGTTGCAAGTTGAGCCGTCCGCCGGTGCGCACCTTGCTTTTCAAACCGGGGATGACCTCCACGTTGGCAAGGACGCGCTGGATCCGTTGGGTCACGGTTTCGTTGGGAAAATTCATCGCGGCGAAAGCGACTGCGCCGGATACATGGGGCGTCGCCATCGAAGTGCCGTCAAGATATTGATATATCTGTGCGGGATCAGGGGTGTTGACGACTGTTCCGGTGGCGGGGAGGATTGCTTTCAACGCGAGCCCGTCAGCTTGGGACAAGGAAACGGCGGGAATCCAGTTGTTGCTGGCTTGCAATGTGCCGAGAAAGTTGCCGTTGGTATTGTTGTAAATGACGGCCGTGCGGGCACCGGCCGCCATGGCGTTGGCGACTTTGTTTGAAAAGGTGAGAGTGCCGCGGACGATCAGTGCGATGTTGCTGCGCACGGCCGACGGAAAATTCGTGGGATAGCCCAGCCCGCAATCATAAACCGTGGCGGTGATGCCGGTGGTAGTGCCGGAATACGTCATCTCGTTGGCGGCGTAGGTTGTGGACCCCTGCTGGACATAGGCAAGCGTGCCCGCTTGGGAAACGGGCAACGTGGACAGGATGTTCACGCCGGGCGCACCCAAGTCCACGGTGTTGGTGCCATAGTTTGAAAAGCTGGCCAGGGCGTCGTTTTGGTCGGTGGCGGCCACGACAATCATATTGGTCAGCCGGTAACTGGCGGGATAAATGGCGGTGGTGTCATTGTCGCTGGTGTTGTTTCCCGCCGCTACGCAAAAGATGATGCCGGCATTGCCGGCAGCCTGCATGGCGGCGCGCTCGGTGCTGTTCGACCCGCCACCTCCGAAGGATTCATTGATGGCTGCAATATTCACGCCACGGTTTTTCATCATGGTCGCGTACTGAATGGCCTCGATGATGGCGGAATCGGGCATCGAGTTGCCGTCACTGGACACCCTGAGTGCCATGATCCTGGCTTGATAGTTCACCCCGATCACGCCCAACTGGTTGTTGCCCGAGGCGGCAATGGTTCCGGCGACATGCGTTCCATGAAAACCGGAGTCTGTAGGGTTGGGAAGGCCGTCGATAAAATCATAACCGTAATAATCGTCCACATATCCGTCCCCGTCATCATCCACTCCGTTGCCGGCTGTCTCGCCGGAATTGGTCCACATGTTTCCGGCCAGGTCCGGGTGCGTGTAATCCGCCCCGGTATCAATGACGGCGACAACCATTTGATTTGTGGTTGGCCGTGCCAGCCCCCAAGCCCCGACAAACTTGATGTCGTCGTTGGATGTTCCCTCCGAGCCGTTGACCAACTGGTCGGTGTTTCGCAATCCCCACAGGTTGGTAAACAGCGCGTCATTGGGCGCCGGCCCGCCGGTGACCCAGCGCAGGTAATTCGGTTCAGCCGTTTCGACCGCCGGGTCCTGGCTCAACTCGGCAATCAGTTCCGCCGTCGTTCGGTTTTTGGCGCGCACCAAACCCGAATGGCGTCCCCGGTGCCGGGAAAGTTCGGCATAATGTTTCGTCAACGGCAGCGAGTGGTTGCCCAGCGCCTGTCGGGCGGCATTCAAAGTCACCGGCGGCTTGAAAGTAACGATGACCTCGCCTTCAACGTATGCTTGGGCGGGATGGCCTGTGTCCGCCCAAGCCGCGCCGATATTGAGGCTCACGACAAAGAAGGCGGCTGACATTCCCTGACAAAAAATCTTCATTAATAGTTTTCCCAATTTTAGCTTATGATAGCTCGTCCTGCCACTTTTTATACGAGTGAATCTTAAGGGAACCTGAAGGGTGGAAATTTCTGTTCATCCAAATAAAAAGCGGGGCTGGAATTGTTTTCGGCCCCGCTCACACCAATGGTTAAGAACCAACTGGAATAGCGCCAGAGGGCTGGCGCACTCCAAAACGCTTCGCGACTTCTGTTCATCCCAGTAAAAAACGAGGCTGGAATTGCTTCCAGCCTCGCCTGAATTTTTTCGAACTTGCGAACGGATTAGTAGCCGCCCATGCCGCCCATGTCCGGAGCGCCGCCGCCCATCGGGGCCGGCTTGTTCTTCTCCGGAACGTCGGTGATGAGGCACTCGGTTGTGAGCAGCAAACCGGCAATGGATGCCGCGTTTTGCAGCGCGGAGCGCGTGACCTTCTTCGGGTCCACGATGCCGGCTTTCACGAGGTCTTCATATTCGTCGGTGGCGACATTGTAACCTTCGTTGCCCTTGCGCTTCTTGACTTCCTCGACGACCACTGAGCCTTCGACGCCCGCGTTGGTTGCGAGTGCGCGAGTCGGTGATTCAATCGCGCGCTTCACGATGTCCACGCCAATCCGCTCGTCGTCGTTGGCAGGTTTGACCGTTTCAATGGCGGGCAGACAGCGGATTAGAGCCACCCCGCCGCCGGCCACAATGCCTTCCTCGACCGCCGCGCGGGTCGCGTGCAACGCATCCTCGACGCGCGCCTTCTTTTCCTTCATCTCGGTCTCGGTCGCAGCGCCGACGTTGATGACGGCCACGCCACCGGCAAGCTTCGCCAGGCGTTCCTGCAATTTCTCGCGGTCGTAATCGCTGGTCGTCTCCTCGATCTGGCGGCGGATTTGATTCACGCGGCCCTGGATGTCGGACGATTTGCCGCCGCCTTCGACGATGGTGGTGTTTTCCTTGTCGATGACGATTGATTTCGCGCGGCCGAGGTCGGTCAGTTCAATGCTCTCCAGCTTGATGCCGAGGTCTTCACTGATGAACTTGCCGCCGGTGAGGACGGCGATGTCTTCAAGCATGGACTTGCGGCGGTCGCCGAAGCCCGGGGCCTTCACGGCGCAGACATTGAGCGTACCGCGCAGCTTGTTCACGACCAGGGTCGCGAGCGCTTCGCCTTCGACTTCCTCGGCGATGATGAGCAGCGGTTTGCCCGAGCGCGCGGCTTTTTCGAGCAACGGCAACAGGTCCTTCAGGCTGCTGATTTTCTTTTCGTAATTGAGGATGTAAGCGTCTTCGAGCTTCACTTCCATCGTCTCCGCATTCGTGACGAAATAAGGCGATAGATAGCCCTTGTCGAACTGCATGCCCTCGACGACTTCGAGCGTCGTCTCAATGGACTTGGCTTCCTCGACGGTGATCGTGCCGTCCTTGCCGACCTTGT
>DAIRTX010000019.1:0-55616 GCA_036803685.1 Verrucomicrobiota bacterium
AATACGGCGGCTTGATGCGCGGATACGGCCGCTTGCCTTCGAGCGATTCGATGAGACCAGTTTCCTCGCCGCAAATATAGGCGCCCGCGCCGCGGTGGACGTAAATCTCCAGACCGTAGCCGGTGCCCAAAATGTTTTTGCCGAGAATTTTTTTTGCCTTCGCTTCCTTGATGGCGCGATTCAGAATTTTTGCGCCCTCGACGAACTCGCCGCGGATGTAGATGTAGGCGAGATGCACGTCGTTCGCAAAGCACGAGATGATCATGCCTTCGATGAGCTGGTGCGGGTTCTTGTAGATGATCTGGCGGTCCTTGAACGTGCCGGGCTCGGATTCATCCGCATTGCAAATCAGGTAAATCGGCTTGCCGCTCTTGCGGTCCACGAAGCTCCATTTCAGTCCGCAGGAAAAACCTGCGCCGCCGCGTCCGCGCAGGCCGGAAGTCATGACTTCCTGGCGAATTTGTTCCTGCGGCGTCTGGATTTTGCCATCCGGCAAGGACTTGGGCTGGATGGCCAGCGTTTTTTTGAGCGCGTCGTAGCCGCCGTGACGCAAATAGCATTCGAGGTCGGGCATGTAGCCCGGCTCGTTGGCGTGTTTCAAAATTAGTTTGTATTCCTGCGGCATGGCTAATTGCGGGAGGCGTGATGCGGGAGGCGTGATCCGGAAAAGTCGGTTGTTGCGTCCACCCTCACCCCGGCCCTCTCCCCCAGGAGAGGGAGAATTATTTGCCAGTTAATGGCGATGCGGACACCGCTGGTTGTCGTGTTTGGTTTGAAGTCAACGGCTGGGAGACGGTGATTGCAAATGTACCGGACGAATTTCCGAGCGACTTTGCCAGCTTCCCCCTTTCCCCGGGAGAGAGGGCCGGGGTGAGGGCGAGCGTAAACACCGTTCGATTTTTTCAACGTCGAGCCGGTTTGGCGGCTTGACTGGCCGATGAAATTCTTTAGCCTGCCCAACGCTCCGGCTTGCCCGATGGTGTAACGGTAGCACAGCAGACTCTGAATCTGTTTGTCATGGTTCAAATCCATGTCGGGCAGCCAACTTTCCAAGGTAGAAGGCAGAATGAAGAAGGCAGAATTCCAATTCTTCATTTGCATCCTCCCAAAATTTCATCGGCTTTTGCATGACTGACGCCTTCGTAAAAATCGTCGTTGCACATCATCACCGGCGCGGTGCCGCAACTGGCGAGACATTCGACGAATTCGACCGCGAACTTTCCGTCCTTCGTCGTTTGCGGGCCGTGCTTGTGCGCGTCCAAGCCCAGCTTCTCGCAAAAATGTTTGTGTAATTCATACGCGCCGCCCAGCGCACAACTCAACGTCCGGCAAACCTTGATCTGATATTTGCCCATCGGCTCCTGTCGGAGCATCGGATAAAACGTCACGAGTTCGTAAACGTTGATGGGCTGTAGATCGAGTTTCCTGGCCGTCCACTCGACGGCTTCTTGCGAAATCCAGCCGAAATGCTCCTGCATCGCGTGCAGCACCATGAGCGACGCCGCGCGTTTCACGGGGTAATGCGAAATCAGTTCGTCAATTTCGGCTTCAAGATTTGCTGGAACGGTGAAACTCATTTCAATTTTTAACGCAAAGGCGCAAAGGCGCGGAGACGCAAAGTGATAAAAACTCCTTGCGCCTTGGCATCTTTGCTATTCGTTAGAACTTTCAAAAACCGCGAGGGTTTTGGACTGCGGTGGCAGAGCGCAGCGGCGACACCGCTTTTCGACTGCGGACCGAGCTTCCAAAGCGGCGTGGCGCTTCGCTTCCCGCCGCACTCCAAAAAATTTTGGTTGCGCCCCGGCATCTTTACGTCTTTGCGTTTCATGTCTGATTCGGAAATCATCGGTCACATTCCCCCATCACGAAATCGAGCGAGCCAAGGATCGCCGTCACGTCGCTCATCATATGGCCCGGCAACAGGTGCGACAAAATGCTCAGGTTCACAAAGCTGGGCGAGCGGATCTTCATCCGATACGGCGTGCCGCCGCCGCGGCTGTTGATGTAAAAACCGAGCTCACCCTTCGGGTTCTCGTGGCCGAAATAAATTTCACCAGGCGGCACGTTCATGCCTTGCGTCACGAGGATAAACTGGTGAATCAACTCCTCCATGCTCGACATGACTTTTTCCTTCGACGGCAAAACAATTTTACCGTCGGCCACGTTGACCGGCTCCTTTGACTGGTTATCGAAGCCGCCGGGAATTTTGTCCAGGCACTGATGCAAAATGCGCACGCTCTGGCGCATTTCCTCCATGCGCACAAGGTAACGGTCGTAGCAATCGCCGACCGCGCCCAGCGGCACGTCAAACTGCAAATCCGGATAGCAAAGATACGGCTGCGCCTTGCGCAGATCGTAATCCACGCCGCTGCCGCGCAGGTTGGGACCGCTCAGGCCGTAGTCAATCGCCACGTCCCGGGGGATCACGCCCACGTCCCGGGTGCGGTCCACCCAGATGCGATTGCGCGTGAGCAGCGTCTCCATCTCCGCGATGTTGACGACGACTTCGTTGAGGAACGTGCGGACGGCGTCGCACCAACCCGGCGGGGTGTCGCGCGACACGCCGCCAATGCGCGTGTAACTGGTCGTGAACCGCGCGCCGGTGAGCGACTCGCAGAGGTTGTAAATTTTTTCGCGCTCCGTGAACGTGAGCAGAAAAACCGTGACCGCGCCGAGATCCAATCCAAATGCGCCGAGCCCAAGCAGGTGCGACGAAATACGCGCCAGTTCGCAGCAAATGACGCGGATGTACTGGCAGCGCGGCGGCAAGTCTTTTTCTATGCCGAGGGCTTTTTCCACCGCAAGCGCGTAAGCGACGTTGTTGGCCAGCGGCGCGAGATAATCCAGCCGGTCCGTGTAAGGGATGAACTGGGTGTAAGTCATGTTCTCGGCGATTTTTTCGTCGCCGCGATGCAGGTAACCGACGTCCGGCACGGCCTTGGTGATGAGCTCGCCGTCCAGTTCGAGCACGATGCGCAACACGCCATGCGTGGCCGGATGCGAGGGTCCCATGTTCAGCACCATCTTCTCGCCCTGCATGTCCTGAAGTTCCTCGACCGCCGACGCGGCTTGCGTGGCTGGATCTTTAAAATCGATGTTTTGAACTTCGGGCATGAAAATCAGCTTTCCGGGGTTCGCACGCGCGGCTCCCGTTCAATGGCGTCCTTGCCACCAGGTGCAGTCACGAATGGCCCGCCTTCAAGCGGCGCGGCTTGAGTGAATGCGACTTCAGGAATTTGTGTCGGTTTGCCGGCGAGCGGGAAATCCTTCCGCAACGGGAAATACGGGTAACCTTCCCACATCAAAATCCGGCGCAAATCGGGATGACCGCGAAAGCGGATGCCCATCATGTCGTAGATTTCGCGCTCGTGCCAGTCCGCCGTGCGCCACACGCCGGTAACGGTCGGCAGCTCGGATTTTTCCTCGCCCACATCGGCTTTGACGCGCAATTCGCAGCCATTCGCGAGGCTGCGCAGATGATAAACCACCGTCCAGCGCGGGTCTTCGCCGTAATTATCGAGGCTGCTGATGTCCACGAGGTAATCGAAGCTCAATTCCTTCCTGGCGAATTCGCACACGTCCGCGATTCGTTCCGCGTTGGCGAGTTTGATTGTGATTTCGCCGCGAAACCCGGCCGGCTCGGAAATCAAATCGCCGAACTTGGTTTTGATTTGCTGGGCGAATTCGAGCGCAGTCACGATTAAAAAGAATTGAAACCACGGATGAACACGGATGAACACGGATAAACCATAGCAGCCGACGTGAGGAGGCGCTGAATTTCTTTTAGTTTGAGCCTCGTTACCTCGGCTGCTACGAGCCTTATGGAAAACCCGTGTTTATCCGTGGTTAAAAATTTCACGCCGTTTTCTTCAGCGTTTCCAGCAACGGTTCGTGTTGCACTTTGTTTTGCAGCTTTATCAGCGCGTCCAGCAATGCTTCAGGCCGTGGCGGACAGCCGGCCACATAAACGTCCACCGGGATGATGTGGTCCACACCCTGCAGCACGGAGTAGCTGCGATACATGCCGCCGGTCGAAGCGCAGGCGCCCATGGCGATGACCCATTTCGGCTCGGCCATCTGGTCGTAAATGCGCTTTACCGCCGTCGCCATTTTGTAAGTGACCGTCCCGGCGACGATCATCACGTCGGATTGCCGCGGCGAGAAACGCATGACCTCCGAACCGAAGCGCGAAATATCGAACCGGCTCGCGCCGGCAGCCATCAATTCAATGGCGCAACAGGCCAATCCCATCGGCATCGGCCAAAGGGAATTTTTGCGAAACCAATTCAAGGCCGCATCAATGCGCGTAACAATGACGTCGCCTTCAATTTTAGAATCGTAGCCGATTTCGCTCCGTGTTTGCATAAACACGCGCTTCAAAAAAAGTGCGCGGAAGCTAACATAAACAACGGTTACAATTGAAACAAGTTAAATTGTGAATTTCTTCACAAACCTTCAGTTTTCACCCTGAAATTTTCACACCAGTTTAACCAGGCTGATTGCGACAATTGTGTTATCAACTTGCGCTTGTGAGCCGCGTCAGATTGCATAGAATCAAAAAATGCGGCCGGCTTGAATGATGAAAACTTTTGCAGAGCTGAATTTTCCGGGACGACTTATCGCCGTTGAGGGCCTCGACGGATCGGGCAAGTCCACGCAGATTTATCTGCTCAAGCGCTGGCTTGAAGCCGAGGGCATCAAGGTCTATTTCAGCGAGTGGAACTCGTCGGAACTGGTGAAGTCGGCCACGAGCAAAGGCAAAAAGCGCGAACTGCTCACGCCGACGACGTTCAGTCTCATTCACGCCACGGACTTCGCCGACCGCTACGAACGTCATTTGCTGCCGCTTTTGCGCGCGGGCTACGTGGTGTTGTGCGACCGTTACATTTTCACCGCGTTCGCGCGTGATGTGGTGCGCGGCTGCCCGTCCGAATGGGTGCGTGGCATTTACAATTTCGCGGCCCAGCCCGACCTCACGATTTTCTTCAAGGCGGATTTGGAAGTGTCGCTCAACCGCATTCTCGAAGGCCGTCCGAAGCTGAAATTTTTCGAGGCGGGCATGGATTTGGGGCTGTCGAACGATCCCTACGAAAGCTTCCGCATTTTTCAGGGCCGCATTTTGGAGCAATATATGGCCATCAGCGGCGAATTCAATTTCGTCGTGATGGACGCCAACCTGCGCGTGGAAAAACAGCAGGTGCTCGTGCGCAAATTGGTGGGCGAACGCATTGATTTGAAAAAGTTCAAACGCCGCAGCCCGTTGCCGTTGCCGCCATCGGCTCCGCCCGGCGGCAAGGCAACGGAGATGGAAGAGGATTCGACCGCATGAAAACAAATCCCGAACCCACAAACAAACGCCGCCGATTTTACGGGCACGGCATTCCCGGCGTTCGACATGAGGACCTCACGGGCAGATTGATCGTGGTCGAAGGCGCGGACGGTTCGGGCCGCTCCACGCAAATTGCGCGGTTGGTGGACAGCCTCGAAACCGGCGGCCACGCCACGGTGCAGGTCGGTTTGAAACGCTCCACGCTCGTGAGTTCCGAACTCGAAGGGGCGCAGGAAGGAAATATTTTAAGCCGGACAACGCTGAGTTTGTTTTACGCGACGGATTTCGCCGACCAGTTGGAAAACATCATTCTGCCGGCGCTCAAGGCGGGTTTCATCGTGCTGGCCGACCGTTACATTTACACGCTCATGGCGCGCGACATGGCGCGCGGCATGGATGAGGCGTGGCTGAAAAATCTTTATGGCATCGCGCTCGAACCCGACGCGGTGTTTTATCTTTCCGTCGAACCGGAGGAGCTCGTTCAGCGCAATCTCGCCAAAAGCGCGACGCTGGATTATTGGGAAAGCGGCATGGATCTCGGCCTGTCGCGCGACATGTTCGACAGCTTTGTGAAATATCAGACCGCGATTCAGGCCGTGTTCCGGCGTTTGCAAAAGACCTACGACTTTAACATCGTGGACGCCAATCACTCCATGGATTCGGTCACCAGGGAATTGCGCAAAAAAATCGGAGCGTTGCTGGACGGAAAATAAAAATCAAACGCCCGGGGGCGGATTGGTCGGCGCAATCATCGGCGGTTTGTTTGTGGGTGACGGCGAATTCGGCGGCGGTTGCGGGCGATGTCCTGCCGGTCGAAACCGTTTCAGCAATTCTTCAAACTGTTTTCGCTGTTCCGGCGTGAGTTGCTCGCGAATTTGCTGCCGGACATCCTGCAGCACCTTGTGCATCTGCGGCGCGACATTGGTCCAAATCTCGTGGTTGCGTTCCTGGCCGTCGGCGACGATTTTGGCAATCGCGGCGCGTTGTTCCGGCGTGAAATGAAGCGCGTTGTCAAGCTGTTGCACAAATTGCTTGCCGAGCATTTCCGGCGGACGCGGTTTGGGCAAATCCTGCGGGCGCGGCTGGTCGTGGTCGCGATTATTCGCTTGTGGGTGAGGGTTCCATTCGCCCGGCGGACGCTGAATATCTTTTGGATGCGGTTGCTCCACGTAATTGACCAGCAAACCGCCGGTCAACACACCGGCGCTAAAAATCACTACTATAGCCAGAATGATTTTCCACGAATTCATTGTGCCTGATCGCTTTGGTTCACGAACGCCAGCAGCGTGCTTTCAAAATTCTGGGAAAGATCGTCGGCATTTGTCGAAGCCGTCGGATTGAAAAATGCCCACGCGCCGAGCAGCAAGGCGATAGCCGCGCACGACGCGGCGGCCCGCCAAAGCCCGCGCACCCACAACGCCAGATGATCGGTTGCGGCGCGAGCCGCGAGCAGGGCCATCACGCGCTTTTCAAACACATATGGCACGCGGTCGCCCGGCGGGTTGGCGCGGGCGGCGGCGAGCAATTTCTTTTGCAGTTCAGCGATGTTCATACAAACCCCAATTTTTCAGACGGCGTCTTGCGGGGTTGGGTTACAGATACTTGTCCATTGCCATCTTGGCGAGGATCTTTCGCATTTCGGCCCGCGCCCGAAACGCGCGCACTTTCACCAGCGGCACCGACCAGCCGGTGAGTTGGGCGATTTCCTTGACCGACCGGTCTTCGATTTCGAGCAACGTGATGACCAGCCGCGCCTGGGGCGAAAGCCGTTCCAGAATGCGCTCGACGAGCAACTTTGCCGCATCCGCGTTTTCGGAAGCGGTTTCCGGCTGCGTCACGAACCGCTCCAGCCAGTCGTTTTCCGGCCCGGTCAAATCCGAAAACGACGACTCGCGGTTGCGCTGATGGCCGCGCAAAAAATCGTAGCACGTCCGCACCGTCAGCCGCATGAGCCAGTGTTCAAACGGAGCTTCACCGCGGAAACTTTTGAGTTTTTCAAACGCCTTGAGCCAGACTTTCTGCGAGATGTCTTCGACTTCGCTTTCGCGGCGCGCATAACGGCGGGCGGTGGCAAAGACACGCGGCGAATACCTTTGCACCAGCGGTTCGAAACTGGCGGCATTGCCTCGCAACACTGCGGCAATCAGATCCGCTTCGGTTTGTTCCATCGCGCGCGAGTCTGCCAAAAAACAGGTCCCGGCCAAAGGCAAAAGCCGTTTTGAATCCGGGCGGTCAAGACCGCGTGATGTGGAGCGCCGCCTCGAGGTCGCGGGAGAATTGTGAAAAAGATTCGCCGATTTTGCGGGGTTGTTCGGCCAGTGTGTTCCACATTTGTTCGGTGACTGCCGGCCGGTGGCGAATCAATGCCACCGTGGCGGCAATCAGCGAAAGACTGTTGTTCAGGTCGTGTCGCAACGCGGAGAGTTTGTTGTTCAACTCGCCGATTTGCTCCATGCTCAGGGCGACGGGTTTGGTAGGCTGGGCCATGATGAAATAATCGTTTATGTTTGAGTGATAGTCAGCGGATTTCGTGCCAGAACTGACTGAAAATTGGAGCGAGCGAAGGGATTCGAACCCTCGACATTCACGTTGGCAACGTGACGCTCTACCAGACTGAGCTACGCTCGCTTCCAGAAGAAAAAAGACAGACTATGCGAACTCGCCGGATTTGCAAGCCGGATTTCAGGCTGGCTTGCTCGAACCACCTAACGTTGCGCGGACCACCTTGAGCAAGTCGTCGTGGTTGATGGGCTTGTGGAAAAACGCCACTGCGCCGCTGGAAGTGGCCCGCTCCTTATTTTTCATATCTTCAAGACCGGTGATGATGATGATGATGGGAATTTTCTTCGCCGGATCCAGGCGATGAAACCAATCCATGATGCGAAAACCGTCCCACGGCACGCCGTCCACGGCCGGCGGAAAGTTGATGTCCAGCAGAATCAAATCGGGAGTTTCCTTGCGCGCGGCGGCGACCGCCTCAGAACCGTCCAAGGCGGTAATGATTTGAAAACCAGCGCCTTGCAGTTTCAGGGAAATTGTCTTGAGGATGACTTCGTTGTCATCAACCACCAGGATTTTCTTCTGGCCCGCTGGGCAGATTCGGCGTTCATAATTCCACGATTAAACAACAATTCGCTTCGTTCTAACAGCCAATTTTATGCGCTTTGACTTTTGCGCCTGCCAATGTGCTAAACTGACGCGTGAGCAACGTTTTCTATGCTCCCGGCGAACAACGCGCGGCAAAGGTCAATGACCTTTTCGCCGCCATCGCGCGGCGTTACGATTTGCTCAACGACCTGCAGAGCTTCGGGTTGCACCGGCGCTGGAAACGCCGCGTCGTTGAACTCGCCGCCGTTCAATCCGGCAATCGCGCGCTTGATTTGTGTTGTGGCACCGGTGACATCGCCTTTGCGCTCGCGCGGCGCGGCGCGGCAGTTACCGGCCTCGATTTCAGCTCCTCAATGCTTGACGTCGCCGAGTCCCGAAACAAAATCCCGGACCCGAAATCCGGGGCACGAAATCCGACCTTCATCCAAGATGACGCGCAGCAGATTCCATTTCCCGATGCATCGTTCGACATTGTCACCGTCGGTTACGGTTTGCGAAATTTGGCGAGCTGGGAAAAAGGTCTGGATGAAATGCACCGCGTGGCCCGGCCCGGCGCCCGGCTCGTGGTGCTTGATTTTGGCAAACCGGAGAACGCCCTCTGGTGCGCAATTTATTTCGGTCATTTGCGCTGCTCCGTGCCGCTCATCGGCCGGCTGTTCTGCGGCAACGCAGACGCCTACGCTTATATCCTTGAATCGCTCAAGCATTATCCGGCGCAACTGGGTGTCGCGGAAAAAATGCGCGAACTGAAGCTGGTGAATGTGCGCGTCATCAATCTGCTGGGCGGCGCGATGGCCATCAACTACGGCGAGAAACCGATTTGAGCGGCAGATCAATAGTCATTCCTTCACGCGCGGCGTCCACGCGCAATTTCGCCCGGCGTTTGGCCACGAGCTGGCGCGCGTGCTTGACCAGTCCGTCAATCCGTTTGTCGTCGTGGTCCGGGTCGTGGTGAAACAGGGAAAGTTGTTTGACCCCGGCTTGCAGGGCGAGCGCAACCGAATCGTCCACGCAACCGTGCCCCCAGCCGACGTGCTCCTGGTATTCCTTGGAATCGTATTGCGAATCGAGAATCAACAAATCCACACCGCGCAGAAATTCGATCATTTCCCTATCTTTGCCGCCCGTGCGCGGTTCGGTGTCGGGGAAAAAGGCGATCAAACTGGAGGGCGAAAACAACCGATAGCCGACGCAAAGGCCCGGATGATTCGCGCGCAGCGCCCGCACGCACACCGGGCCGATGTTGAAGTTGAAGTCCTTGAGTTCCTCAATTTCGATGTTGCTCGGCAGTTTATTGAACGGCACGGGAAAGTAAGTGCTTTCCATCTGACCGGTCAGGGCATTGACCAGGCCTTTGCGCGTGCCTTCGCAGCCCAAAATCCGCAGCCGGCAGCGTGAATTGTAAATTGGCCCGAAGAATGGCAGGCCTTGAATGTGATCCCAATGCGTGTGCGTCAACAGCATGGTCAGGTTGAGCGGCTGATCCTTGAATTCCGACAGCAGCGAACGGCCCAGCGCACGCAGCCCCGTGCCCGCGTCGAGGAGGATGATTTCTCCGCCGACGCGCACTTCGACGCACGACGTGTTGCCGCCATAGCGCACGGTCGTCGGCCCCGGCGTCGGGATCGAGCCGCGCACGCCCCAGAATTTTACGCAAGTGGCGGTTTTGATGCCAAGAATCTAACCCGCGTTTGACAAAAGACAAAGTGTAAAACAACCGGATTATCGCCACTTGGCACTGCCGCAAGGACGCGAGGTCGCCTTGGCTGCGAAGCGGAGAGCGAAGGGTGGTGGGTTGGCAGGGACTCGAACCCTGGACCAATGCCTTAAAAGGGCACTGCTCTACCAACTGAGCTACCAACCCACCAAGGGGCCGAAGATTATCATGTTAAAACAGCCACACTGTCACGCAAGGTTTTTTACGGTGGTAATCCGGTTGTGGGCATAACCCGGCACTGCCACCGGAACGCTTTGAGCTTCGCCCGGCTGGTTCTGCCCTGACGACAAAACTTGCTCCCTACGACTCGCCCCGCTTACTCTGACCACACAATGCGGTTGCTCGACCGATATCTGTTCCGCGAACTGCTCACGCCTCTGGCGTATTGCCTCGGCGGTTTTCTGATTTTCTGGATTTCCTACGACCTGTTCACCGAGTTGCAGGAAATGCAGGAACGCAAACTGCATTTGCTGGACGTCCTTGCCTACAGCCTGGCCATGACGCCGGAATTTTTGGTGACGATCCTGCCGGTCGTGCTGCTACTCGCGTTGCTTTACACGCTCACGAATCACGCGCGCCACAATGAAATCACCGCCATGCGCGCGGCGGGCGTGAGTTTGTGGCGCCTGTGCGTGCCTTATTTCGTCGTGGGTTTGGCTGCGAGCGTGGTTTTGTTCTGGCTGAATGAATGGTGCGTGCCGCGCAGCACGAATTGGGCGGAACGAATATTGAACCGCCATGTGCAAAAGCCGGGCGATGCTGGAACGCAAAACGAATTCCGCAACTTCGGCTTCACCAATGCGCGCGATCATCGCACATGGTTTATTGCCGAATATCGCGTAAAAACCGCCGAAATGCTGAAGCCGCAGGTGAACTGGACGTTGCCCGACGGTTCGAGCCACCGCTTGTATGCCGACCGCGCGATTCGCATCGCCGGCGTCTGGACTTTTTTCAACGCGGCGGGATACTCGCAGACGGACGCCAGCGCGCCGCTGTTGCCGTCATTCCAAACGAATTCGCTGGCGATGCCGGAATTCACCGAAAAACCGGCGGAAATTGAGGACGAGATCAAAATCGGCAGCTATCGGAGCCTCCGCAATTCCCGCCGGGCGGATATTCCGCTCAAAGTCATTTATAATCATTTGCGGCTAAATCCGAATTTGCCGCGGGCGGATGCAAGTTGGCTGCTCACCAAATTACACGGGCGATTGGCCGCGCCTTGGACGTGTCTGGTTGTGGTGCTCATCGCCATTCCGTTTGGCGCGGCTTCGGGGCACCGGAACCTTTTCGTCGGCGTGGCCGGCAGCATTTTCATTTGCTTCGCCTATTTTATAATCCAGCAAGTGAGTCTCGCGCTGGGCTCCGCCAGCCATCTACCCGCATGGCTGGCGGCCTGGCTGCCCAATATGATTTTTGGGACGACGGGCCTGGTGCTAACGGCGCGGGTGCGATGAATTTGAGTTTCGATTGTGAGTGACGAGCATTCCAAACTGATGTCGCGTTACGAGCGGCTGCAATTGCTCCATCAAGTGAGCAATGTCATTCATTCCACGCTTGAACCCCAGGAAGCGCTGCAATTGATCGTAAGCGAAGCGGTGCGGCTGATGCACGCGTCGAGCGGCTCGGTGGTCTTGATCAATCCCACGTCGGGCTTTCTGGAAATCCACGCGTCGCAAAACCTGCCGTCGGCGGCAACGCGGCTCAAATTGCGCGTGGGTGAAGGCATCACCGGCTGGGTTGCGCGCACCGGCAAACCCGCGCGCGTCGGCGATGTGACGCAGGATCCGCGCTACGTTATGGCGCGTCGCCGTGTGCGGTCGGAACTGGCCGTGCCGCTGGAAGTGAACGGTGAAACGCGCGGCGTGCTCAACATGGATTCGGATCGCGCGGACGCCTTCAGCGCGGAAGATCAGGAATTGCTCCAGGAACTGGCGGTGCAAGCGGCCAAGGTGATTCAAAACACCTGGCTCTATGAGCAATTGCGGCTGAAGGCGCATTTGTTCGAATCCCTTGCCAGTGTGAGCCGGACGATCAACTCCACGTTGAATCTCGACGAAGCGTTACAGGCCATCACACGCGAAGCGGGCGTGTTGATGCACGCGCGGATGTGCGCGCTGATGATGCTGGACGAAAGCCGCGAATGGCTCGATTTGCGCGCCAGTCACGGTGCGGGTAAAGCCTACATCAACAAACCGCGACTGGCCGTCGGCGACAGCCTGCTCGGCGTTGTGGTGCGCCGTAAAAAACCGATGCAGGTCACCAACGTCCAAGAGTCGAGCCGTTATCAGCATGTCGAAGTCGCGCGGTGCGAAGGATTGGTTTCGCTGCTGAGCGTGCCGCTGATCTTTGCCGGCCGGGCGATCGGGACGTTGAGCATTTACACGGCCCGTCCGTATAGTTTTTCCAACGAGGAAATCAGCATTTTAAGCGCGCTGGCCGAATTGTCGGCGATTGCGATTGAAAAGGCGCGGCTTTATGAGCGTGTCGTGGACGTCGAGGAACAGTTGCGGCAGAATGAGAAACTCTCCGCGCTCGGCCTTCTGGCCGCCGAGGTCGCACACGAAATCCGCAATCCGCTCACGGTGATGAAGCTGCTGTATCATTCGCTGGATTTGAAGTTTCCGGACGGCGACCCGCGCGCGAAGGACGCCCGGATCATTGACGCGAAAATCGAGCACCTGAACAAGATCGTCGAGCAGATTCTCGCGTTTGCGCGCACCACCGAGCCCAAGCTTGCGCCGGTGAATTTGAATGAATTGGTGGACGAGCTTGGATTACTTGTGCGGCACAAGCTGGCGAATCAAAACATCCGGCTGGTCCGTCAATTGCAGCCGGATTTGCCGGTCGTGATGGGTGACGCACCGCAACTGGAACAGGCGTTTCTGAATTTGATCCTCAACGCCGCCGGGGCCATGCCCGCTGGCGGGACACTCACAGTCGAGTCCAAAGCCATTCGTTTGCCGCGGAGCAATCCGCGGGCAACGCACGTCACGGTGGAGTTCAGGGATACTGGTGGCGGCATGAGCAAGGAAGTTCAAGAACGTGCCTTCACAGCAGTTTTGAGCACAACGAAGGCCAAGGGAACAGGATTGGGTTTGGCCATCGTTGGCCGCATTATCGAAACACATCACGGGAATGTCCGAATCAAGTCACAAATTGGCTCTGGTACGACCATTCGCATCACTTTGCCGGTGAAATAAATAAGGTGCGAGGCTGACTGACTTCCTGTTGGTTGCCTGAAACTTCGGGTGTAATTCAGCCTCCTAATTTTCCAGACTCTGCTTATTGCGAATTCGGCCGGACACGCTATTTTCTTGCCAGACGTTACCGCCGAGTTTATTCGACGCGGTTTCCAATTTTATGAATTACTCAAAGCTGGAATGGTGGGAGCGATTTCAAAAGTATTACACTGAGTTTCCCAAGCTTGGCTTGGCGGTGGATTTGAGCCGGATGAATGTGGATGACACATTCTTCACGGCGATGGAACCGCAAATGCAAAAGGCGTTTGCCAACATGGCAGCGCTCGAATCCGGGGCCATTGCCAATCCGGATGAAAATCGGATGGTGGGACATTATTGGCTGCGAAATCCTTCACTCGCGCCAACGCTGGAAATTCGCAAGGAAATTGAAGATACTGTCACCCGAATCAAGGATTTCGCGGCTAAAATTCACGCGGGTAAAATTCACGGTGTCGGCGGGGTATTCAAAAATTACCTTCTGATTGGTATTGGCGGCTCGGCGCTGGGGCCGCAATTCGTCGCCCTCGCTTTGGGTGATCCGCGTACCGACGAGCTCAAGCCCTTTTTCTTTGACAACACCGACCCGGACGGCATGGACAGGGTTCTTGCTACAATTGGATCCGATCTGGACAAAACCCTTTGCATTATCATTTCCAAGTCCGGTGGCACCAAGGAAACCCGCAACGGAATGCTGGTAGCGGAAAACGCTTTCAAGCACGCAGGCCTTCATTTCGGACAACACGCCGTCGCCATTACCACTTGCGGCAGCGAACTTGATAAGCACGCCATGAAGAACAAATGGTTAACGCGATTTCCAATGTGGGATTGGGTCGGTGGTCGAACCAGCGAGCTATCAGCGGTCGGGCTATTACCTGCCGCGCTACAAGGAATTGACATAACTAATTTAATTTTAGGAGCTTGTGAATGCGACAAATCAACAAGGCTGTCTATCGTTAAAGTCAACCCAGCAGCCCAGCTTGCACTGGCTTGGTACGAGTCCGGTAACGGTAAAGGAACCAAAAATATGGTCGTTTTGCCCTATAAAGACCGTTTAGAGCTTTTTTCAAAGTATCTCCAGCAACTCGTGATGGAATCACTCGGAAAAGAGCAAGATTTGAATCGAACTGTGGTCAATCAGGGAATTGTGGTTCTCGGAAATAAAGGGGCAACAGATCAGCACTCATATGTTCAACAGCTCAGGGATGGGCTGAACAATTTCTTTGTCTCCTTTATAGAGGTTTTGAAGGATGGGAATACCCAAAGCTTGGAGGTTGAATCCAAAGTGACATCCGGGGATTATCTTCACGGATTTTTTCTGGGAACCCGCCAAGCACTTGCTGAAAAGGACAGGGAATCCGTCACCATCACAGTCAAAGAAGTTTCTCCCTTTGTAGTTGGAATGCTGATCGCATTGTTTGAACGGGCTGTTGGCCTTTACGCCTCATTAATCAACATCAATGCCTACCACCAACCTGGTGTCGAGGCTGGCAAGAAGGCCGCCGGTAAGGTGATTGAAACACAGCTCAAGGTGTTGGATTTTCTCTCCCAACAACCCGGCACGGCGTTTAGTGTTGAAGAAATCTCCAAAGGAATTGGCGCGGAAGATGACGTTGAACACATCTTCAAAATATGCGAATATCTATCCACAGATCAGAAAAGAATAATATGTAAGTCGTTTGATGAAAGCATATTAAAACGGAAATATGCTATAATTTAATTTCTAATGTTTGTTTATCCAAAACAATATGACGTAATTGTTGTCGGTGCCGGTCACGCCGGGATTGAAGCCGCATTGGCTGCTGCCAGAATGGGCTGTCAAACTTTGCTGCTCACCATGAATGCAGATTCCATCGGACAGATGTCTTGCAACCCTGCCATCGGCGGACTCGCCAAGGGGCATCTGGCGCGCGAAATTGATGCCTTGGGGGGAGAAATGGGCAAGGCCACAGACATGACCGGGTTGCAATTCAGGATGCTGAACACAAAAAAAGGTCCGGCTGTTTGGGCGCCAAGAGCTCAGTGCGATAAAAAGGCTTATCAATTTCGGCTTAAATGGGTCTGTGAATCAGAACCCAATTTAGATTTAAAGCAGGGACAAACCTCAAAAATTCTTCACAAGGATGGGGAAGCCTTTGGAGTCGAAACCACCCTTGAAGTCCAGTACCTCGGAAAGACAATAGTGATAACGACGGGGACATTTCTTCGGGGATTGATGCATATTGGATCGAACCAACAGCCTGGCGGACGAGCTGGCGATTTGGCCGCATTAGGCCTGTCAACGTCACTTAAAGAAATCGGCGTTGAGCTTGGTCGGCTAAAAACCGGAACTCCGCCACGACTTTTGAGACGCTCAATTGACTTCTCCAAAACAGAGGCTCAATCGGGAGACGAACCAGTTCCTTATTTCACATTCTGGAAGGATGATTTGTTCCACATGGAACAATCGGCCAAAAATTTGGTTGGCAGTGGCCGTTCTGCTAGGAAATACCCGCTAGGATCAATCTTAGATAAAATCAATGGCCAACTGAGTTGCTTCATAACATTTACTACACAAAAGACCGCGGAAATAATCCGCTCAAATCTACACAAATCTCCTTTATATTCAGGCACTATTGAAGGAATAGGACCGAGATATTGCCCGTCAATTGAAGATAAAATTGTGAAGTTTCCAGAAAAGGAGCGGCATCAAATTTTTCTTGAGCCGGAGGGGGTTGAAACTGACGAATTCTACGTCAACGGCTTCTCAACAAGTCTGCCGTTTGAAGTCCAAGTGGAATTGGTCAGGACAATCATAGGCTGCGAAAACGCTGAAATCATGCGTCCAGCCTATGCCGTGGAATATGATTTCGCTTACCCAACACAATTATTGCCGTCCTTGGAAACAAAGGCTTGTAAGAATCTGTTTTTAGCCGGACAAATCAACGGAACCTCCGGTTATGAAGAGGCTGGCGCTCAGGGAATCATCGCCGGGATTAATGCAGCCAGAAGAGCCAATTCCCTCGATCCAATCATCCTTCGGCGCGATCAGGCGTATATCGGAGTCCTGATTGATGATTTGGTTACTAAAGGCACGACTGAACCTTACCGTATGTTCACATCGCGCGCTGAATATCGACTTTTGCTCCGTCAAGACAACGCCGACATGCGGCTTTCAGACATTGGGCATGAAATCGGGCTTTTACCCGAACGTAAATATTCAATATTTTGCTCCAAACAAAAATTCATATTTGAAGAGATAAGTCGTTTATATTCAACATTTTATGTAAGTAATTCTTTGGCAAAAGTACTCTCCAGACCTGAAGTTGGCTACAAAGATTTGCCGAATCGCAATGACGCTCTGTCCGAGGAAGTAATCCAGCAAGTTGAGATTGCCATCAAATATGCCGGTTACATCGAACGGCAGGAGGCGGAAGTTGAGAAATTCAAGAGCTTGGAGGATAAGCAGATTCCCGACTCTTTTGAATTTTCGTCGGTGCCAAGCTTGCGGCTTGAAGCCCGCCAGAAACTTTCAAAAATTCGTCCAACTACCATCGGTCAGGCGGCCCGAATTTCCGGGGTGTCGCCTGCGGACATCAGCATCCTCATGGTTTGGTTGAAGCGTTGTGGCGGGGCTGGCGAAGGAAACGATTTGTCAACCGATGCCGAAACTTGCAGTACTTGCGAATCGGAACTCGACGGGTAATGTGAAGTGATTATTTGGCTGGGCGTCACCGGTTTGCATTCATCATGACCGCGATTCTGCCGGCTTGAGGCAATCCAAATACGCCGACCAAGGACGTACCGATTGCGCGTGCAAGTGTGAAGGATTTCTATTTCAATTTAGGCGCATGGTTTTTGGAAAACATGAATCACATGTACCATCTGTTGAAGAAGGCTGTGAATTCTTGAAGTCGCGCGAACGCTGGATCATTTGCCTGCTGGGGCTGTTAGCGGCAATGCACGTCTTCATTTTTTCCGCCGCGTTTCCCTTCTTTAATATCACGGATGAAGACATGCACTTTGACCTGGTGGTAAAATATTCGCATGGGCACATTCCCGTCGGACTGGAAACGGTCTCCTCCGAGTCGGCACGATACATGGTGCATTATAGCACGCTGGAGTATTCTGTCGCGCCAAACCAGCTTCTCGGCGGAAAGTTCCCGCCGCCGGAATGGACTCAACCGACAAACGAAACCAGTGAAAAATTATTCGGTTATAAAGTGAGTGCCAGGATTGGGACAAACTATGAAAACTCACAAGCTCCGCTTTATTATGTGCTGGCGGCAGTATGGTTTCACGCGGGCAAAGCGGTTGGCCTTCACGACGGATCCCTGCTTTTCTGGCTTCGTTTGCTGAATATGCTTTTGTGGCCGCCTTGGTATGGCTGGCGCATCTGACGGCGCGAAGCATCTTCCCGGAGAATTGTTTTTTGCGGCTCGGGGGCCCCGCATTGCTGGCGTTCTTTCCGCAAACAACCTTTTACTCGCTGAACAATGACGTGCTGTCACCGCTTTGCTTTGGCGCGGCGTTCATTTGTCTGGTGCGTTTGCTGCGCGCAGACGTGCCCAATGTCCAGATGGGAACCGCGGCGGGTTTGACACTAGCGGCCACTTTTCTGGCCAAGACCAGCAACCTGCCCCTGATCACCGTGTCGGTGGCGGTTGTGATGTTCAAAGTCTGGGGTTTGGCCAGGATCGGGAAATTCCGCGCCGGCTTGCCGTCCATGGCCGGCCTTGCGTTGTGCGCGGGTTTGCCGATTAGCGTCTGGCGCGCGTGGCCCAAGTATAACTTTGGAGATTCCACCGGGGCCGCGATGAAAATGCGTCTTCTCGGCTGGACCTACAAACCGTTTGGTGAGTGGTGGCATCATCCAATTTTCACGCTGCATGGCTTCTGGACGTTTATATCAAAACTTGTGGCCACTTTCTGGCAGAGCGAATTTCTCTGGCACGGCCAGCCGCTGGCTTCACCGGTGGTTGATATCATTTATCTGATTTTGTCCGGCAGTTTTGTCGGAATCGCATTATTTGCTGTTTTACGGCGGCCTGCCTTCATGCCCGAATCACATCGGCAGGCGCTTTGGCTTGGTTTTGCCTGCATCATCGCGGTAGTCGGATTTCTCGCCGGACTGTCCATCATCTTCGATTTTCACTACTGTCCTTATCCATATCGTCGGAATACCCCTACTTTACGTCCGGCCGGCTGGCGCTCGGCGCGCTGATTCCGTTTCTGCTCGTGTTTACTTTGGGGATAAATTACGCGCTGAATAAATTCCGCGACGCGGTCAAATTCATCGTGCTGGCCGGCTTGATTTAATTTATGCTCATTTCGGAAATTGTCATTGACTGGCCGATTTTTGGTAGTGCATACAATTGGTTTCATATGTAAAATGCGCGCTAGCAAACAAAATTATTCCACGGCTAGGTCCTCGGCCTGTTCTTCCACAACACCATGCGCCACATCACTGGCCAACTCACGATTGACCCTAAAAATCTGGAGCAACTGATTTCTGGTCTGCAAATCCAAATTCCGGGATCAAACCAATCAATCACCAGCACCGGCCATTGCAACAACCGATCAAAAATCACTTCCTCGACTCGCTTACACTACCAAGGAAACGGCCGAGATTTTGGGAATGTCGCCAGGCACAGTTTACCGGTCGCGGTAGGGACCGGAGTTGCCTCCGGCCCAGTGCTTGTGACCTGATCCGGTTTTTGATGAATCCATGCCGACATGGTTTCATAACCCGGCGCGAGAAACTAGACGTGGCCGCTCAGACGGATAGCTGGCGAATACTACTGCCACATAAACTCCGGCACTATGATTGTCTCGCCAGCTTTCACCAGCCTCTAGAGCGTTCGCAATTCAGTTGGTTTCATCTGGGCAGAATTCATCTTCAAGCCACCCGTTAAAGCGGGATCCGTTACGCGGGAGACAGAGCAGGTGAAGCGTCCATTGTGGTCTCGCCGGACTTCACCAGTTTCCAGAGCGTTCGCAATTCAGTTGGTTTCATCTGGACAGAGTTCATCTTCAAGCGACCCAGTCGGGGGCGGGCGCGGCTGCCGCGCTCCGCTCCCCGACCTGGACCCGCTCTAAATGTCACACTTGGGCAATTACCCACTCAGTGTGCAATTTGCGCGAGTTCCGAAACGTATTTGGAGCGTTGACGCCAGAGGAAAAGACAACGGCTTTGCAGTGTATGCTTAAGCAAATCAACGCCCTGCCAGGGAAATTGGTATTGGAAGTTTATGAATTAGCGGACTTCAAAAGAAGTTCGCAAAAAATCCAGATTGGCTGTCCGACATGGATTCGAACCATGAATAACGCCTCCAAAGGGCGCTGTGTTACCATTACACCATCGGACAAACCGGAAAAACAGTAAGCTTTCCGCACCATTCGCGCAAAGGGAAAATCATTAACAGCAATTTTTGCAAAGAAAGAAGGTTTGCCCGCAACATCTCTTGCCCGCAAGATGTCGTAATTCGTAATGAACAACGTTTCAGTTGAAACAACTCCGCGTGTTGCCGCAGCCGTTCCTCCGGCGGCGCCGGCATCAGACTTTTCCAAGCCGGTCAGGCGGCCAAAGAAAGGCGTGCTCAAGATTGCCGCCGAAGTGCTTAATCATGGCGGACCGGGCTATCTCCAGTTTGCCATCACGAACATTTGCAATGCGGACTGCGATTTCTGCGGTTTTGCCCGCTCCAAGTTTGATCCCAAAGCCCGGCACAGCGTGACGTTGCAGGAAACGCGCGACGTCATTGACATCGCCGTCAAAAATCACATCGGCTATCTGTTGTTCGTTGGTGGCGAACCGATGGTGCATCGCGATTTGCGTGCCATGACGCGCTACGCGGCGGAGCGCGGGATTCATCCGATGATTTGCACCAACGGGGGGCTTTGGACTGAGGAAAATATGCGCGGCCTCGCCAGCGACGGCCTGAGCAGCGTGATCATGTCCATTGACGCGCACGATGTTTCCAAACACGAGAAGAACCGCGGCCTGCCGGATGTCTGCAAGAAAATCAAACGCGCCAACGAATTCTTCCACTCGGCCGGCATCCAGACCACGGCCAGCATCACGGCGAGCCGGTTGATTGACGATTATGACCAGCTCCCGGAATTTCTCGAAACCTTGGGCTTCAAAAGCTGCACGTTTAGTTATCCGCTGACTTCGCTGGCCAGCAGCTATCTCAGCTTCAGCGACAGCGGGCTGGTCAATTACTCGAAGGATGAATTGATTGAGGTGTTTGAGAAAATCAAACGGATGAAACAGCGCAGCAGTTTCCCGGTTGTCAATCCGGCGGAATCGCTGACCGAAATGCAGCGGCATCTGCGTGGCGAAAAGGAGAAGTTCGGCTGCCTCGGCGGGCATAAATATTTTTACCTCGACTGGAAACTGGACCTTTACCGCTGTCATTTCTGGGAGAAGCCCATGTGCAAAGTGTACGAGTGGGATGACTCAAAACTCATTCGCGACGGCTGCACCCGCTGCATGATTGACTGTTACCGCGACCCGAGCGTGCTGCAATTCGTCGCCATCAGCGCCAGCGACGCCTTCAACAATTTGAAAAAGGGCAGGCTGCTTTCGGCGGCAAAAAACATTTTTGATTCCCGCAACCTGACTTCCCTCAAGGCCGTTTGGGAGGACCGCAAGTGGATTGGCGGGGTATAATACCAATTCCCACTGGGAATTCGGTACATGGGTAGGGCGCGTCACTCCGTGCGCGCCGCAATCGTTGTGCGGACGAGCGGCGGGCAGAGGACTGCCCGCCCTACCGAGGTTTGTTCCGGCTGTCATTGAGAAATGGTATAATTCCTGCAAATTCCCTCTTGTCATCCGGCTCGTTCGTGGTAAGTTTGCGCCCCTTTTATGAAGACGGACATTCATCCGAAATATGTGGACGCGGAAATCCGTTGCGCCTGCGGCAATGAGATCAAGACCCGCTCCACCAAGCCCGTGATCATCGTGGGCATCTGCAACGCGTGCCATCCGTTTTACACCGGCACGCAAAAATTTGTGGACACCGCCGGCCGCGTGGACAAATTCCAGCAACGCCTGGTGAAGACTCAAGCGGCTCAGGCGGCTGCGGCAACCCGCAAGAAAAAGAAGTAGCTTTCCGATATTTATCCGCCTGCGCTCTGTTTCGGCAGAAGGCAGGCGGTTTCTTTTTCCAAAGCAAATGCCTGCAAAATTTACGATTTACGATTTCCGATGGACGCGTATTTCGCGTGGCCATTCATCCATCGTAAATCGCAAATCGCAAAGCCCAAATGGACCTGCGACCGCATATTGAAAAATTTTCCAGGCGCTTTGCCGAGGTCGAATCCGTGTTGAGCGACCCAAAGGTTTTCGACAATCCGCAACGCGCGCAGGAATTGTCCAGGGAATACGCCCGGCTCAAGGAGCTGGTCGCGTACGGCGGGAGCTATTTGAAAACACTCGCCCATTTGGACGAGAACCGCGCGCTGTTGAAAAGCGAACCGCCTGATTCCGAACTTGCACAACTCGCCAAAGACGAAGCGGCACGGCTTGAAATCGAGGGGAAACGTCTCGCGCAGCAAATCCAGTCCGGCATTCTGCCACCCAACCCGACCGATTCGCGCAACACCATCATCGAAATTCGCGCCGGCGCGGGCGGTCAGGAATCCGCGCTGTTTGCCGCCAATCTTTACCGGATGTATTGTCGCTACGCCGAGGCGCGCGGCTGGAAGGTGGAAACGATGGATTCCAGCCCGTCCGATCTCGGCGGTTTCAAGGAAATCATTTTTTCCATCATTGGCACGGACGTTTTCAAGCGGCTGAAATACGAGAGCGGCGTTCACCGCGTCCAGCGTGTGCCCGCGACCGAGGCGCAGGGCCGCATCCACACGAGTACCTGCACCGTCGCAGTTTTGCCCGAAGCGCAGGAAGTGGACATCGAAATCAAACCGGAGGAATTGGAAATCAACGTCTGCCGCGCTTCCGGCAAAGGCGGTCAAGGCGTCAACACCACCGACTCGGCCGTGCAGATCATCCACAAGCCCAGCGGCCTTATTGTTCGTTGCGCCGATGAACGTTCGCAGCAAAAGAACCGGGTGAAAGCGTTAAAAGTCCTGCGCTCGCGCCTGCTGGAACGCAAAATCACCGAGGAAAACGCGAAATATGCCGCGCAGCGCAAAGACCAGATCGGCAGTGGCGAACGCAGCGAAAAAATCCGCACCTACAATTTCCCACAAAACCGCGTCACCGACCACCGCGTTGAACTGACGCTGTACAACCTGGCGAATTTCATTGAAGGCGAACTCGACCCGCTGCTCGAGCCGCTGATGACACATGATTTGGAGGAAAAATTGGCGGCACTGAAATCATGAAATTATCACCCCATATCAAAGGGCTTATTTTCGATTGCGACGGCACGCTGGCCGACACGATGCCGTTGCACTGGCACGCGTGGCACATGGTCACGCAACGGTACGAACTCCATTTTCCCGAAGACCGTTTTTATTCGCTGGGGGGAGTTCCCGCACGCGACATTCTCAAGCTGCTGGCGCAGGAACAGGGCCGTTCGCTCGACCACATTGCCATCGCGCACGAAAAGGAAGAAACCTACCTGACGACTATTTCGCAAGTCGAACCCATCCACGTGGTCGTGGAAATTGCGAAGGCGAATCACGGCAAAATCCCGATGGCCGTTGCGTCCGGCGGCACGGAAAAAATCATTGGCTTGGTTCTGGAACGCTTGAATATCCGGCATCTCTTCGACGCCATCGTGACGAGTGAAATGGTAAAAAACCAAAAACCAGCACCGGACATTTTTCTCGAAGCCGCGCGGCGCATCGGTGTGGAGCCAAAATTTTGCCGCGCCTACGAAGACACCGACCTCGGCATGGCTGCGATTCGTTCAGCCGGAATGGAAGCGGTGGATGTGCGGGAGTTGCGTGGCCAGTTGAAAAGTTAGCTTAGGCCGACTGCCAACATCCATCAACTTTTCATGGATGGCTTGAATGAGCCGGAGTGTTCGGTAAGCTGTCGTCATTAAGCGAAGGGCTTGCATGATAAAATTCGATTTGCTTCTGAATGGCGTCAACCAGAGAGGCGTTGTTTTGGGCGGTTGCTAGTTGCAAAGCTTGCTGTGCGGATTCAATCGCCTCATCCACCCGGCCTTTCTTGTAAAGAGCAAATCCGAGGCTGTTGTAAGCCTCCGGGTAATTGGGGTTGATTTCCACAGACTTTTGGTATTCGATAAGCGCCTCATCTATCTGCCCGTTTTGGAACAAGGCACTGCCCAGATTGGCATGAGGCTCCGCATAGTCAGGATCAATCTTCAGGGCTGTTTGCAAGTGGATAATCGCGTCTTCCACCCGCCCCTTTCGCAGCAAGATATTCCCGAGGTTATTGTGGGCCATCGCCGAATCGGGATTTCTTTGAATGGTCGCCTGCATGAGCGTTTCAAAATCGGCATACATGCCACATTGCCGCCAGGTCAACCCCCCAAGCGTCAACAGCAGCACTCCGTAAAACAACGGCTTGAGGAGTTGATTTTTTTTCCAAAAAAATCCGAATGCCGCCGTGATTCCCGCCGCCGCCAACGCAAAGAAGCCAATACAAGCGGCATATTGATAGTGGTCGGCGACGAACGAATAACGGAAGGTGTAGAGCATGATGAAGCCCAGCAACGGGCTTAATGTCACCACGAAGAACAACGCCGCAACCTCGACACTGCGCCCGACGAATCGCCTGACAAAAAAAATCGCAACGCATAATCCAACTCCCGCAACCGGCCAACCATAGGCGAACGGATCGACGGGATTGATTGTCCAGCGCGGATAACTGAAGATCAGGTTGGATGGCCAGACCAGTTTTCTCGCGTAAAACCAGACCGCGCGGCTCGCGACGAGAACGCGTTCCAGCCAGCCCAGCGAAAATTTTTCCCCTGCGTGCCTTGATGAAATCGTTCCCACCAGATGGCCAGCAGCCCCATTCCAAAACCCATCGCCAGAAACGGAACAACCTGCGCCAGCCGCAGCCAGCCGATCCGCTTTTCTTTCAACCACAGAATTAAAAGCAATGCCGCCGGCAGTGTGCAGGCCGTCGTCTTGCTGAACAGCGCCAGCGCGTAAAAAACCAGTGTCCATCCATACCACCGCCATAGCCGTTTGGGCTGTTCTTGAACGAATTCAATCCATGAGAGCAGCGCCAACAAAATGAAAAGAAGAGACAGAACACTTTTTAATTCCGCGATCCACGCGACCGATTCCACCTGAACCGGATGCAAGGCGAAAATCTCCGCCGCCAGCCACGCGCCAGGCACGCTCAATCGTTTCAACAGTTGCCAGACCAGAAGCGCATTGGCTGCGTGCAGCAGGATGTTGACCCAATGGTAGTCTGCCGAATTGAAGCCCCAGAGCGCGTGTTCGAGGCGGAAGGTCGTGTAGGTCAGCGGAAAATATTGCGACGGCGAGTCCATTGAAAACCAAATCCGTTTCAAGCCGTCCGGCGCGGAAAGCAACGGGTTGTTGGTCACATACTTGTCATCGTCCCAGACGAATCCCGCCTGCCATACCGGCTGGTAGGCGATGATGACTGCGACAAACAAAAACACGCCAAAAAACCAATCCCGATCGCGTGAGGTCGGGAAAAATCTCAAGATGGCGTTCTTCACTTGATCGCCAAATTTATTCAAATTCCTCACGCTTGCCCCAGCTTTTTCGATTTCTCGGTGGCGGCGCGGACGGCGCTCATCACGGTGGCGCGCAACTGACCCTTCTCCAATTCGTGCAAGCCTTCAATCGTCGTGCCGCCGGGGCTGGTGACCTGGTCTTTGAGTGCGCCGGGATGCTGGCCGGTCTCCAAGACCATCTTGGCCGCGCCCAAAACAGTTTGCGCCGCGAGCTTCGTTGCAATGTCGCGTGGCAAACCGGCCGCCACGCCGCCGTCGCTCAACGCTTCGATGAATTGATAAACATAGGCCGGGCCGCTGCCGCTCAATCCCGTCACGGCGTCGAGCAATGATTCCTTCACTTGAAACGCGATGCCCACGGCGGAAAGAAGTTTCTTTGCCAGTTCGCCGTCCGCTGCCGTCGCGGATTTGCCGAGCGCAAACGCCGCCGCCGCTTCGCCCACGAGCGCGGGCGTGTTGGGCATCACGCGAATGATTCGCGCGCCGGCGGGCAGCGCCGCTTCCATTTTGGCGAGCGTCACACCGGCGGCGATGGAAATCAGCAGATGTTCATTTGTGAAATTGCCGCGCTGTTCGGCCAGAACCCCGGCAACCTGGTCGGGTTTCACAGCCAGAATCAGGGCGCTCGCGAATTGCAAAACGTCGGCGCTGGACGCGGTGGTTTTGGCGCCGGTTTCCTTCGTGAAAGCGGCGCGCGCCGCCTCAGACAAATCGCTGGCGAGGATTTCTTTTGGAAAAACAATTTCCGCGCGAATGAAGCCACGCGCAAGCGCGGTGGCCATTTTGCCCGCGCCGAGAAAGCCGATGGTTAATTGGGTTGCCATGAGAGCTTTTTAGCAGGCCGGTTTGCGCAGCGGAAGTGAAAACGGGGCGCAACTGAACACCCGCACCAACGATTGAACCGGGCCGACTCCCTCTCCTCCCCCAAAAGGAGGAGAGGGCTGGGGAGAGGAGGTGCGATATTCTTTTCCAGCTAAACCACCCCTCACCCCGGCCCTCGTCGCTTCCCGCACTGCGGGACGGGGAGAGGGAGTTCTTCCATTTTGGCGCGGGGGTCAAGTTGCGCCCGTGAAAACGCGCCGATGAATTCGCGGCTTGAATTTGCGCGAACACAATCTATTTTAAGTCCGGCACGAAAAGGTTGTTGAATTTTCAATTTTTACACAATGTCAGGCCACCGTCAAACCTGGGAAACGTTTGAAGCGATGAAGCTCGCCGCCGAAGAGGGCGATCCGCAGGCGCAGTGTTATCTCGGCGTCTGTTTTCAAAACGGCCAGGGCGTGACACAGGATTATCACGAGGCGGTGAAATGGTTCCGTCGCGCGGCCGAACAGGGCGATCCCGTCGCGCAGTGTTATTTCGGCGTGTGTTATTTGAACGGTGCCGGTGTGCCGCAGGAATTCGGCGAGGCGGCCAAGTGGTTGCGCGAAGCGGCGGAACAAAACGACCCCGCCGCGCAATTTAACCTCGGCATGCTCTACGAAACCGGCCAGGGCGTGACGCAGAATTACGCCGAAGCGGTAAAATGGTATCGCGAAGCAGCGGAGCGCGGCTACCCGGCGGCGCAATTCAATCTGGGAGTCTTTTACGAGACGGGCCAGGTCGTGCCGCAAAATTTCCAACTGGCCGTCAAATGGTATCGCGACGCCGCCGAACAGGAATGCGCGCCCGCGCAGTGCAATCTTGGCCTTTGTTACCAAACCGGACGCGGCGTGGAGCAAAATCAGCAGGAGGCCGTGAAGTGGTTCATCCGCGCCGCGCGGCAAGGCGACAAAACCGCCCAGCACAACCTCGGTCTGCACTACGCCTCGCAGGAAATCACCGAAACCACTGAAGCCGCCGAAGAATCGCCGTGAACATCAGTATGCGAGTTCCGCCAGTTTCGCGTTTGCACGCCCGTCATCAATAATTTCAGCGGCCAAATCCCAGCCTTCAACCAGCGACTCCGTTTTGCCCGCGATGAACAGCGCGGCGGCAGCGTTGAGCAGGACGGCGTCGAGTTTCGGTCCGCGTTCCTCGCCACGCAGAATGCGCCGCACGATTTCCGCGTTGGTTTTGCAGTCGCCGCCGATCAAATCCGCCAGCTTCGCCGGCTGCACCGGGAATTGTTCCGGTGACAAAACGGACGTGGCAAAACCGCGTTCCTGATAAAATTCAGCAATCGTGTTCGGGCCGAGTGTCGAGAGTTCGTCGAGATAACTTGTGGCCGAGACCGATCCGCACACAACCATTGCGCGCCGCACGCCGAGCGATTGCAACACCCGGGCGAGCGGCTCGCACAATTCCGGTCGTGGCACACCGACGAGCATCGCCGAAGGCCGCGCGGGATTCAGCAGCGGGCCGAGAAAATTGAAGAGCGTCCGCTGGCCGCGTTCGGCGCAGAGTTTGCGCGCCGGGGCAATGTGCTTGAATGCGGGATGGTAATTGGGCGCAAAGAAGAACGCAAAGTGATGTTCGCGCAAGGAGCGCGCGGCTTCCGCCGGGGTCAAATCAATCCGCACGCCAAGCGCTTCAAGCACGTCCGCGCTGCCGGCTTGTGAAGTAATCGCCCGATTGCCATGCTTGGCGACCGTCACGCCGGCGGCGGCGCAGACAATGGCGGTGGTGGTTGAAATGTTGAACGTGCCGTGCCGGTCGCCGCCGGTGCCGACGACGTCGAGGATTTCCCGCGCGCGGGTTTCGGCATCGAGCGGTGGTTGAATTGATTTGTCACGCAGGGCGCGGGCGAACGCGGCGATTTCGCCGGGGGTTTCGCCTTTTTGCGCCAGCGCGCTCAGAAAAGCGGCTTTGCCGGCTGCCGGAACTTTTTCGTCAGTCAATTGTTCAACCGCCAGGCGGACTTGTCCGTCCGCGAGCGGACGCGCAGTGGCAAGTTGTGGAATGAACTTCTCAAGCACGGGACGATTCTAAGCCCTGGCGCGCCCGGCTCAAACCGAAAGTGCGCGTGGATGAAAGCGTGGACAGTTGTGCAAAATCCCGTAACTTGTCGGGCGCTGGCGCTGTCTAAAACGACAACAGCGGGCGAATTGCAATCATATGGCAGAAAATCGGAGCAATCATTGGATGAAGTGGACTATCGTCATGGTGGCCGCCGTTGCGGTCATTGCCGGCGGCGTTTGGTATTTCGCCGGCAAAGACGATGCCACGCTGCAATATCAAACCGCACTGGTCACCCGGGGCGACCTCACGCAAGTGGTTACCGCCACCGGCACGTTGAACCCCGTCACCAACGTCACGGTCGGCAGCCAGATTTCGGGAATCATCCAGACGCTGTATGCGGATTGGAATTCACCGGTAAAGGCGAACCAAGTGGTCGCGCAACTCGACCCGGCCACTTACAAGGCTTCCGTCGCGCAGGCCGAAGGGGACCTCGCCAATTCGAAGGCGAATCTCGAATTGAATGAAATCCAGGCAAAACGCAGCAGCGATTTGTTCACGAACAATCTGATCTCGGGCTCCGACTACGACACCGCCATTGCCAATCAGCATCAGGCCCAGGCGATGGTTCAGATCAAGCAGGCTTCACTGGACAATGCCAAGGTCAATTTGTCGCGCTGCACCATTTACTCGCCGGTGGATGGCACCGTCATCTCACGCAACGTGGACGTGGGCCAGACGGTTGCCGCGAGCCTGTCGGCGCCGACGCTGTTCATCATCGCCAATGATCTCGCCCAGATGCAGATTGACTCCAATGTCTCCGAGGCGGATATCGGCAGCGTGGAAGAAGGGCAGCCCGTGACCTTCACGGTGGACGCTTTTCCCGACCGCAAGTTCACCGGCCGGGTCATGCAAATCCGCAACTCGCCCATCACAGTGCAAAACGTCGTCACTTACGACACGGTCATCGGAGTCAGCAATCCCGACTTGAAACTCAGGCCGGGCATGACCGCAAACGCCTCCATCATCACCGCCCAGCGTTCCGGCGGGTTGAAAATCCCCAACGCCGCCCTTCGTTTCAGACTGCCGGAGCCATCCACCAACGAGACGTTCGCCGCGCACTTGCTGGCAAAAATCGGTTTGGGAAGGGAAACGAAACCCGCCGCAACCAATACCGTGCCGGTCGCGAAGAGCGGAGACACGAACAAGACTGAAGTCGCCGCAAACACCGAGACGCCGCTTACGGGCAACGAGCCGCCGGAAGAGTTGATGCGCCGGGTGCGTGAAATGCGCGATCGCGGCGAGGAAGTGCCCCCGGAGATTCGCGCGAAACTCCGGGAATTATATCAGAGCGGCGCGTTGCAACGGCCCGGCGGCGGCGGAGGTTCTGGCGCGCGCGGTGGTGGCGGTTCAGGTTCGCGCGGTTCACAACCTGCGTCACGCACCATTTATGTGCTTGCCACCAACGCGCCAGCCGGAGAACCGGCACCTCAAGCTGTTCGCGTCAAGACCGGCATCAGCGACGGCGCCTATACTGAAATCACCGATGGCTTGAAAGAAGGCGACGTGGTCATCACGGCGGTCAAGTTCCAGCAATCACAGATTGCCACCCCGCCAGCCGGAGCGAGTCCGTTCGGCGGCGGCGGTTTCCGTGGTGGCGGCAGGTAAGCGTGGAGACGTTTGCATGAAGCCTGTCATCAAACTGGCGGACGTTCACAAGACCTACCAGACCGGCGAGGTCGAGGTGAAGGCGGTATGCGGCGTGTCGCTGGAAATTTTTCAGGGTGAATTCGTCGCGCTCATGGGCGCGAGCGGTTCGGGAAAATCCACGTTGATGAACATCATCGGCTGTCTTGACCGCCCAACGCAGGGCCGTTACCTGCTCGACGACATTGACGTTTCGCAACTCAATCGCGACGAGCTGGCCGACATCCGCAATCAAAAAATCGGATTTGTTTTTCAAGGCTTCAATCTGCTCTCGCGCACGTCCGCTTTGGAAAATGTCGAACTGCCGATGCTCTACACCCGGCAGCATTCGGAAGGCGCAACCCAGCGCGAGCGGGCGTTGCAGGCGCTCGAAATCGTCGGCCTCGGCGACCGCGCCGACCACAAACCAAATCAACTTTCCGGCGGACAACAACAACGCGTGGCCATCGCCCGTGCGCTCGCCAATCAGCCGGCGCTGCTGCTCGCCGACGAACCGACCGGCAACCTTGACAGCCGCACAAGCATCGAAATCATGGGTGTGTTTCAGAAGCTCAACGACCAGGGCATCACCATCGTCATGGTCACCCACGAACTGGATGTGGCGCAATACACCAAACGCATGATTGTCATGCGCGACGGCAAAGTGGTGGGCGATTCGCCCGTGACGAACCGGTCGAACGCAGAGAAGGAATTAAGCCGCCTGCAAGAGGAACAAAAAGCCGCCCAGCTGGCCAATTGACCATGCGCTTCCTCGCCGTCATCAAAATTGCATTCCGCGCGCTGCGCCGGAACAAAATGCGGACGGTGCTGACCATGCTCGGCATCATCATCGGCGTTGCAGCGGTCATCGCCATGGTCGCGCTGGGCCGGGGGGCCAAGGCGCAGGTCGAGGCGCGCATCGCCGCGCTGGGCCAGAACGTCATCCAGATTTTTTCCGGCAGCATCAACCGCAGCGGTGTTTTTTCCGGTTTCGGCGGCGCGGGCACGCTCACGGTTGATGACGCGCTCGCGATCCAGAATGAAGTCCCCGGCGTGCTGGCGGTCAGCCCGGAAGTGCGCAACGGCGCCCAAATCACGGCCGGTGAAAATAATTGGAGCACGCAGGTCATGGGCGAGGGCGTGGATTATCTGACCATCCGCGTATGGGACATCGCAGAAGGCGCGATGTTCACCGAGGCCGACGTGCGGTCCGCCGCCAAAGTCTGTGTGCTCGGAAAAACCACGGCGGACCGATTGTTTCCCGACGACGATCCGGTGGGCAAAATCATCCGCATCAGCATGCGCGGCGGGAGCGCCAGCGCGCCCATGAAGGTTCTGGGCGTGCTCAAGCCCAAGGGCGCCAACATGGGCGGACAGGACCAGGACGATACCATCATCGTGCCTTACACCACCGCCATGAAGCGTTTCTCCGGCGCCATCACACTCCGCATGATGCAGGTGTCCGCGGCCAGCGCCGGACAAATGGTCAGCGTCCAAAATGGCATTGCCGAATTGCTGCGCCAGCGGCATCGCATCCAGTCCGGCCGCGACGACGACTTCATCCTGCGCAACCAGCAGGAAATCACCGAAGCTCAAACCGCCACCACTGATGTGATGACGGCGCTGCTCGCAGGTGTCGCCACAATTTCGCTGCTTGTCGGCGGCATCGGCATCATGAACATCATGCTGGTCAGCGTCACCGAACGGACGCGAGAGATTGGCATCCGCATGGCCGTCGGGGCGCGCGGACGCGACATTCTCCTGCAATTTCTCATCGAAGCCGTCACGTTGAGTTCCACCGGTGGGGTTATCGGCATTCTACTCGGCGTCAGTGTCCACAATATTTTGAAATTGATCGCGGACATTTGCGAAGCGCTTGAAATTCACAACGTAACTCTGGCAGCCATTGCGAACGGACCGACCCTTGTTTCTCTTACTATCATTTGCACTGCATTTTTCTTTAGCGCACTCATCGGCGTCATCTCCGGTTTTTATCCCGCGTGGAAAGCGTCGAAACTCGACCCCATCGAGGCGTTGCGCTATGAATAACGCGTGACCGCTGAAATTCTGTCCACGCACACGCCCGCGTTGTTTGACGCCGCTGTGAAGCGAGCCACGGAATTGTTGCGTGCCGGTGAAGTTGTGGCACTGCCGACGGAAACGGTCTATGGGCTGGCCGCGAATGCGCTGGACGAAAAGGCCGTCGCAAAAATTTTCCGAATCAAAGACCGTCCGGCGAATAATCCGATTATTGTCCATATCGCGAGCGTCGAAATGGCAAAACGCTGCGTAACGGCGTGGCCGAACCCGGCGGGAAAATTGGCGCGGGCATTTTGGCCCGGTCCACTGACACTCGTGCTGCCGTGTGCAAAGGAAATTCCCGGCATGGTCACCGCGGGCGGCAAGACAGTCGGTGTGCGCTGGCCGGGTCATCCGTTTATTCAAGCGGTGATTCGCGAATGCGGATTCCCGCTCGCCGCCCCGAGCGCGAATTTGTCCGGGCGTGTTTCACCAACGAACGCCGAACATGTGCGCAAACAGCTCGGCGACAAAATTTCTTTGATCGTGGACGGCGGCCAATCGCAAGTCGGCATCGAATCCACCGTGCTCGATTTGACGGTGTCACCGCCGCAAGTTTTGCGTCCGGGAATGATTCACGCTGAATCGCTGGCCGCCGTGATTGGAGAATTCAGAATTCAGAATTCAGAAGTCAACAGCGAGCATGGCGAAACGCTCCGGAGTCCGGGAAGGTTATGGAGACATTATTCGCCAAAAGCGAGGTTGTTGGTTCTGAGCTGGCGTGACGATGCCGATTTGAACTCTCAACTCTCAACGCTCAACTCTCAACTTTTGGATTGCCACGTCATTGCCCATACGCACATTCCATCGGCGGAACATTTTGCGCGGGTGAGCGTGATTCCGCATGACGCAGAGGCGTTTGCGCGGGCGATTTACGCGGAGTTGCACCGTTGTGACGAGGCGGGCGCGGGATTGATCGTCGTCGAAACGCCGCCGGAATCGCCGGAATGGTCGGGCATTGCCGACCGGTTGCGGCGGGCATCGGCGTAGATCTATTGCGCTGTTTTCCAGCGTTCCCGGTCCGTGAGGAACAGACGTTCGGGCAAAAAGCCGGTCGGCGAGTTACGGAGTGGGAAACCCTGCGGAATTTGATTTTGCAACACTCCCAAGGTGATGAAACTGCCCCAACTGTGTTCGCCGGAGCGCACCAAGTCGGAGACGAATTTGCCGTCCATCGTTTCGGGCGTGAGGTAGAGCGCCTGCACCGGCTTCAAGTAATCGTTGATGGCGAAGAAATCGTCCTCCGCGTTTAGCGTCAGCCAAACGCATTGATGCCGACCATACCACGCAACCGCCCACGGCACGTCGCTCATCATCAGTTCATTTTCCTTCATCCAGCCCGCAGTGTGCTGGATGTCCGGTGGATAATACGGCGGATAAACCACCGGCGACGTTTTGGGCGACAAGAGCATGAAAATCATCGGCAAACATGACAGCGCCGCGAACGCCGCAATGACGGCGTAGCGCAATTGCAACACCGACAGTTTCATTTGTTCCAGGAACGTGAAGAAAAAACTCACGCCGTAGCAGAATACCAACGGTATGAGCAGCACGAGCAGGTTTTCGGAATTCACCTCCGGCGATTCATTCGAAAGCTGTGTCTGCCCCAGCGCCTGGACGACAATGAACGTGCCCAGGCACATGAGTAAAAAATAACGCATTCGCCGCGCCGCTGTCCCGCGAAAACCCAACAGCAAACCCGTCAGGAACAGCAGACTCGCCCAACTGCCGCCCAGCCTTGGCAGGCCGTTTACCAAAATGTCGTGCGCATTCCCCAGAAGTTTCATCACATACAACTTGAACCACAACGCGTGCGTCAAGTCGGGATGCACCGACCGTTCCAGTTGGAATCGTGGAAACAAACCGGTTCCTTCAACGATGGCAAAACCCGCCGTGCCAAACAACGTGCCGCTGACTGCGTAATTGCGGATCACCCACGGGATCAATACAACCACAAAGGCGCCTAAAGCCGCCAGCGTGTGCAACCCCCGCCGTTGCCCGCTGAAGAAAAACAGGAACAACGCGACGGGAATAATCGTCCAGCCGAACGCATACCGGGTCAACGCACCCACGCCCGTTAACACGCCTGACGCCAGGGCCAGCCCCAGCAGCCAGTTCCTGCGCGGCTGCGATTCGCGCGCCACCTCTTCGATCCGTAACACGCACCACGTCAGCCCCAGAAAAATCACCATCAGCAACAACGTGGACAGGCCCGATATGCTGAATCGCCACAGCAATTCACAACCGATGGTTAAAAGCGCCGACAGCCAGGCCACGTTCACGTCAAACAATTTTCGCGCGAGGAAAAATGTCAGCACCACCACCACCAGCAAAAGAACCTCATTGAACATCGCAATTTGAAAATCCGGCTGATAACGCCAAAAATGGCTGTTCTCGCTCCAGAAAGGTTTCATGAGTTCAACCGGGTATCGAAACGACCGCACGGTCATCAGTCCGGCCAGTACAACCGGATACACCGGCGGATTCGCCAGGTCCGGGTGGGGGTTGTATTTGATTTGTGCGAAATCCAGGTTGGTGGTTGCCGGCGCCGCGGCATGTTTGGCCTCGTTGTGGCTTTGCACGAGGTAAAGACTGAACGGGCGGATAAACAACGTGGTGTAACCTTTGCCATCCGCGATGTTGCGCGCCAGTTGCGCCGAGTCCATCGCTTCTTGGGTGGCGAGATTCCGATACGCGCGCAAATTGTAAACCAGCGCCAGACCCACAACCGCCAGGCCCAACACGAGAAACCGCAGATAACGCGACCCCGCGCCGACCTCCGACATGTGAATCAGTTTCTGAATCAGCTCCCTCGGTGGCATAGATTAAAATCCTTCCAAATGGTATAGGTGCAATTTGCGATGAAACGTTCGCCGGCTCATGCCAATTTTTTTCGCCGCCAGTGTGCGATTGCCATCCGTTTCTTTCAAGGCGCGAATGATTAATTGTTTCTCCGCTTCCCTCACCGTTAGATCATTTCGCGCCAGTGATGGCGCCAGATTGCCGGATTGACCGCCCGCCCGCACCGGCGCCGGCAAATCGCGCGCCGAGATTTTTTCCCCGCGGCACAACACCACCGCGTGTTCGATGGCCGTGCGCAACTCGCGCACGTTGCCCGGCCACGAATAATTCATCAGCCATTCGAGCGCGTCCGCCGTGAAAGCGTTCAACGACTTGCCGTTCTCGTGCGCGAACTCGCGCAAAAATCTTTGCGCCAGCAGCGGAATGTCGCCCGCCCGCTCGCGCAACGGAGGCAATTGAATTTCCACCACGCGCAATCGGAAAAACAAATCCTCACGAAACGCGCCGGCTTTGACCAGTTCCTCCAGATTTTTGTTGGTGGCGGCAATCAGCCGGACATCGGCGGTCAAAGTCTTGTTTGAGCCGACGCGCTCAAACGTCCGTTCGCCAAGAAAGCGAAGCAGCTTCACTTGAATCGTCGCGTCAAATTCGCCGATTTCATCGAGAAACAGGGTGCCGCCCTGCGCCTGCTCGAAACGGCCGATGCGGCGCTCGTGCGCGCCGGTGAACGCGCCCTTTTCGTGGCCGAACAACTCGCTTTCCAGCAGCGTCGGCGCGAGCGCGGCGCAATGCACCGTGACCAGCGGCTGTTTCGCGCGCGGGCTGAGTTGGTGAATCGCCTTCGCCACCAGTTCCTTGCCCGTGCCGCTTTCGCCCGCCAACAACACCGTCGCGCGCGTGGGCGCGACTTGCCGGACAATTTCAAAAATCTCCTGCATCACGGGCGATTCGCCAACGATGTTTTCCAGGCCGAACTTCGAATCGAGTTGTTGACGCAGTGAAACGTTTTCGACTTCGAGATTTTGCCGCTGCAATGACCGGGCAATGCGCATTTCCAATTCGTCAATTTGCAGCCGCCCTTTGGCGATGTAATCGTCCGCGCCGCGCTTCATCGCGTCCACCGCAAGTTCCTCCGAGCCGTAAGCCGTCATCAATATGCAGATGGGCGGCCGGGCCAGCGACTTGGCGCGCGCGATGAGCTTCAAGCCGTCCTCGTTCGGCAGGCGAAAATCCGTGAGCAACACATCAAAATTTTCACGTTCGAGCAACTCCATGGCCGCTTTGGCATCTTCGGCCACATAAACGTCGTAACGATCCTCAACCGCCGCGCGCAAGCCGTCGCGCGTCGGTTTCTCGTCATCCACAATCAATAATGTCGGCTTCTCAGTCACAAATTTTTCAGCGGTGAGCATCGGCGGTTTTTTCCTCGAGCAAACGCGGTTTGCGTTCATGCAATGGCAGCCAGATGCGGAAGGTTGTGCCGCGACCGACGTGGCTTTCGAGTTCAATTTTGCCGCCGTGCGTGCGAACGATGCGCTGCACGATCATCAAGCCGAGGCCGGTGCCTTTTTTCTTCGTTGTGAAAAACGGCTCGAAGATGCGGTTGATTTGTTCCTGCGGAATGCCGCCGCCCGTGTCCGCAACGCTCATCCAAACGCCATCCACGCCTTCGCCGGTCTGCAACGTGAGCGTGCCGCCCCTGGTCATCGCGTGCATCGCGTTTTTGACGAGGTTCACCAAAACCTGCTGCATTTGCTTGGGATCAATCGGCGTGGCGGTCAACTGGCGCGCCAGCTTGGACTTCACGGTGAGGCCGCGATTGTCGAATTCAGGCTGCAGCAATTCGAGCGTTTTTTCCACCACAGCATTAAGCGAAGTCACTTTTAATTGCAACGGCGCGGGGCGGATGGCCTGCAAAAATTGCGTGATGATGTAATCCAGCCGGTTGATTTCGCCTTTGGCCACACCAAGGTATTGCTCCAGTTTGCGGGAAATATCCGCCGTGTCAGCCTCGGCAGACAAGATTTGCGAGCGCGGTCGCGAACTTAATTTTGGATTCGCGGCGTTCGTCCGGAGTTTTTTCAACGCGCGCTCCATGAGTTGCAAATGAATGTGCAGCGCGTTGAGCGGATTGCCGATTTCGTGCGCGACGCTGGCGGCGAGCAGCGTGAGCGCCTGCACGCGTTCGCTCTCAATGGCTTCAAAGGTTTTCTGCCGCGCCTCGGTCGCGTCGTGCAAAATGAGCGCGACGCCGGAACTGCCGGCGGCTTCGCCGTCAAGCGGCGCGGCGTAGAGCCGCAAAAAACGTGGACGTGGATAATGCACTTCAAATTCGTGGCGGGTGATGCGTTCACCACCGGTGTCATCAGCCCGCAAAATCTTTTCCCAATCCACCTCGGGCAGCAAAGTTGTGATGTGCTGTTCTTCGACGCTGGGTTGCAAACCAATCAATCGGGTGACGGCCTGGTTGAAATAAATGACGCGACCCTGTTCGTCCACGACCAGCACGCCGTCTTCAATCGTGTTGAACAGCGTTTCAAGAAAACTGCGCTCCCGCGCAAGCCGCTGGACGACAGTTTGCAGACCTTCCGCGTCCAGCCGCCCGATGCGGCCAAGCACCTTGTCGAGAAAACTGGATTTGGGCGCTGGCATTGGAGAAAATCAATAAATACAATGTCGCAACAGAGTGACAATTTGTCACAATATTGGGATTCGTCAATGGCAAAAGAGAAGTTTTTGGGTCATGCTGGCGCCCGCATGACCGGTTTTTGGCCCAACAGCACTCTATCCGCTGCCTCACTTTCCGTTTGCAGTGAGTGCCAGGAATATGTCTTCGAGCGGGCCAACGGCACCGCTCTGACGGCGCAGTTCATCGCGGTTGCCCACGGCAATCAATCGTCCGCCGTGAATGATGCCGATACGGTCGGCCATTTCCTCGGCCACGCTCAACTGATGCGTGGAGACGAGCACGGTCATGCCTTTGACTGAACGTTCCTTCAGCACATCCTTCACCACGCGGGCGTGCTGCGGGTCAAGGCCCACCATCGGCTCGTCAATCACAAACACCTCCGGGTCGTGCAGCAGCGCGGACACGATGGCCACGCGCTGGCGCGTGCCGTGCGAAAGGCCTTCGAGCGAACGGTTCACGAATTCATCCAGATGAAAACGCGCGACCAATTCCTGCGCGTTCGCCTCGATTCTTGCGTCGTCCATCCGGAACAACTGGCCGGTGAAGCGGAAAAATTCCCACGCCGTCAACTTGTCGTAGAGAAACGGAAAATCGGGGACATAAGCAATGCGCCGCCGCGCTTCCAGCGGTTGCAATTGCATGTCAAAACCGCACACCCGCGCACAACCGGAGGTGGGTTTCATCAGGCCGGCGAGAATTTTCAGCGTGGTTGTTTTTCCCGCGGCGTTCGGCCCCAGCATTGCGAAAAATTCGCCTCGCGGCACGGTGAGCGTAACATCGTTGACCGCTACGAGGTCGCCGAATTTCTTGACGAGATTGATGAATTCGATCATGGCGTGCGTTTCAAGAACCGCCAAGCTGGTCGAGCACCGCGGTCATGCCACCCGGCAATTCAACGCGCAAAATTTCGCCCAGGGTGCTGACGTAAATGACGATTGGATGGTCGAGCACGCGCGTTTCCAGACGGTAGGCCGACACCGGCTCGCGGCCCACCATCAGCCGGTCGTGATGTGCTTCCCAACGGAGACTGCTGGCGAGTGCAGCCGAGGTTTGCGGAACGGCAGGCAAATCCAGTTCGCTCAACAGTCCGCCGCCGAAATCCCCGGCGAACGTGTGCAGCAATGTGCTGGGATTTTGCAAATCGGCAAAGGTGAAATCCCGTTCGATGACCGCGCCGTCGCCGGTGATTTTGAAATGAAGGGTCTGGTTGGTGGCGACAGAATGAATTTCCACCGCGGTACCATGCGATGATAATTTCAGATTCAATTCGCGCCAGGCGCGGCTGGACGAAAATTGAATGCGGCCATTGAAAGTGACCCGGTTTGCGTATTCGCCGACACTCACGTTGCCATCAAACCGGATCTGGTAGCCGGCGCGCGCGACGAGGCCTTCCGGCGGCGGTTTGTCTTCATCGAGCACGGCCATGGCTTGTTCGACGCTGGTGGAAAATTCGCAGAAGCCGGTTTTTTGCCCGTCTTGATAAATCGTGAGTGACGAGGTGTCCGGCGCGGTCAAAACTTTCCGCCACACCAAATCCACCGGCACGGGAATGCCATTGCCGCGCGAACCATATTCCGAGCGCCATAACAGCATGTTCATCGCGACCCAAAATGCCGCAATCGAAAGAAATGTGACGCGCGGAATCATGCGGGCCGATCAGGATGATGGAAGGTTCAAGACCTGGCCGGCGCGAATCCGGACCAGGTTCACGCCCGGATTTGCCGCCTGCAATGCGCCGAGTTTCACGCCGAATTTGCGCGTGATGCCAACCGCCGTTTCGCCCGCGACGACCGTGTGCGTGCGCGGCACGGCGGCGGCTGGCTTCGGATTTTTGGGACGGCCCGTGTTCGCACCGGCTGGCGCGGTGGAAATATTTTGCCCCGATAGGATCGGGGTTGGATTTACGGTTGGTTGTGGTGCTCTGTAAACCGGTGTTGGTGTCGAATTGGTTTTGGCCGCCGCCAGTTGACTTGCGTAATACGCGCGCCATTTGCCGGCTTCGTCCTGCAATTGCCGGTTTTGTTCGGAAAGTCTTTCCAATTGCTGCTGCGCGGCGGGTGCGCTCGGCAGCGGCAACACGTCCGCGGCCAGTTGCTGTTTGCAGCGGTAAATTCGTTGTTTGATGACGTCCGCGTTGTCGGCGTTCGGGTTTAATTTCAAATACTGCTGGTAATGATAAATCGCCGCGGCGGGATCGGATGTCTTTTCGTCGTAAAGCCAGCCGAGTTCAAAATGCGCCGTCGCTGAATGGGGATTCGCCTCCAGCGATTGCTCGAATGCTTCAATCGCGCCTTGAAAATCCATTGCGTTGACGCGGCCTTTGCCCTGAACGAAATGCGGCTCTTTTTCCTCGCTCAACTGGCTTCGCCCCGACGGCGTGCAACCGTTCAACGCGACGGCGAGCCACACAACGCAGGCACCGCTCACAAACCTGAACCAAAGTGACATGACATGAACCTAAACAAACCATCCGGCTTGCGCAATCGCCGGTTGTAGCACGGTGTGTGGCCGTTGTCATTTCACCGGGCTTGCAAAGCACCGCCACAAAAGCTTGAGATTCTGCAGTGCATGGCGCAAGTTGATGCCGGTTGCGCGCGTGGCGGAATGGCAGACGCGCCAGACTTAGGATCTGGTCCCGCAAGGGTTGGAGGTTCAAGTCCTCTCGCGCGCACCAGCTTTCGCTCGCTGAGTCTCGAGTCGCAGTTTTTCCGTGGCCTTCAAACGCGTCACTGGAATGGCTTCCAAACGATTCCACAGCCATCCCATAGGAAACAGGCTTAAAGCCATTGATTTTATTGGCGGTTTTGAATTGCATGGCTCAAAAAAGCGGCTCATCCCATCCCGTAACACAAGAAACGTCAAAAACGCCCAATTTTCGAGGGTTTTCGTGGAATTCCTGTGGGGTGACTGTGAAACGATTCCAAGACGCCTCCTGGCATAGATGTTAAATGACTGCGCAATGCAACCGAAGGCTGGGTGTCCGCTATCCCCCCGAAAGAGGGATGGCAGGATTTAAAAAAAACACTATGTTACATTCAACCAACAAGTCCTTAACTAGCTAAATTGAAACCATACGAATATGTTATGCCATTAGCGCTATTCAACGGCATCTTTTCATCTGCACCAATCCAGAATTAATTCAACCAACTCCCAACCCCCCATGAAAAACAACAAAGTTTTTCAATCATTCGTTTGTCACACAGTCCCGCCCAGACTGAGTCGGACAACAAACAGATCTTTTCCAATCCTTGCTTTTATAGCCGTCTTTGTCAGTTGCCTGTTGGCTGGCACCGTGGCACATGCGCAGACGCCCGTGCTCAGGTTCTCCTTTGAGGACGCGGGCAACACCACCGACACGAACTTCCAGAGCGCGCCAGTTAATGAAACGAAAGGCTGGGGCATTTGAAAAGCACGGCTCAACCGGCGGAGCCTTCGCGAACCCATTGGATGGCGTGCAGCATCAATTCGGTGGAGTTTTTCAAATTCAACTTCTCTTTGATCCGGTTTCTGAAGGAGTGGATGGTGGCGATGCTCAAATCCAGCTCCTCCGCGATTTGGCGCGTGACTTTGCCCTCGCCCAACATCCGAAAGACCTCCAATTCGCGGTCGCTCAACGATTCGATGGGCGAAGCGGGCGGACCGGCCTGACCGCCGCGCATGAATTTGCCCAGCATGGAAGTCGCCATTTTTTCGCTCAAATGGATGTCGCCGCCGAGCACCTTGCGGATGGCCAGTTTCACCGTCTTGGCCGGCTCGTGTTTCATCACATACCCCGCGGCTCCGGCGCGCAACGCGCGTTCCGCGTAAAGGGACTCCTCGTGCATGGAGACCACGAGAACCGGCAAGTCGTCCTCATACTTGCTCTTTATGGCCTTGATGAGGTCAATGCCCGTGGTGCCGCACAAGGAAATATCGGCAATGACCAGATCGGGTTTCAACTCATCAATGTTTCGCAACGCCTCGTCGGCGTCCGCGGCGTCTCCGCACACGGTTAAATCCGGCTCGCGGTCAATGAGATAGCGCAAGCCTTCGCGAAACATGGCGTGATCATCCACAATGAAAATCCGGCTCTTGACGGACGGGCGGATATTTCCCTGCGGCGAATCAACCGGATTGGCGGCGGCTTCGTTCATTTTGGACGATTTACGGTAGTTTCACGCGGTCGCATAAAATACGCAACTGATTTGAGTGCCTTGTCCCGGCTGACTTTTCAAGTCCAATGTTGCGCCGATGACGCGCGCGCGGTAGCGCATGATGCGGATGCCCATCCCCCGGAAACCGTGGTCGGACAACTCAAAGCCCGATCCATCGTCACGGATGGCCAGAATGAAACGGTCGTTGGCGCGCGTCAGGGAGATGGAGATGTTGTCGGGCCGGCCGTGTTTGGCCGCGTTCAACACGGCTTCCTGCGCGATGTAATACAAATGCAAGGCAATGCCATTTTCCACTTTGGGAAGCTGCCCTTCGGCGGAGAACTGGCATCGGACCTTGAACAGATTGCTGGTATTGACGGCCAGTTCTTCCAACGCCGACACCAATCCATTTTCCTCCAAACTGATCGGGAACAGTCCGCGCGCCACGCCGCGGGTTTGGTTGATGGCTTCATTAACCAGTCCGCCCACCCGTTCGGCTTCGGATGATTCGGCCACGCCCTTTTCCTGCAACTGTTCGGCCAGGATGTCCATTCGGTAGGCGATGGCAGCCAGTTGCTGACAAACGCCGTCGTGCAGATCGTGCCCGATGCGGCGTTGTTCCCGGCTGCTGATTTCCAAAATCTCGCGCTCCAACCGTTTTCGCTCGGTGATGTCGCGCGCGATGCCTTCCACTTCCATTTGTTTCCCCGCCCGCCCGACCACGCGCGTGCTGATCTCCAGCCGGATGCGTTGTCCCGCAGAGTTGAGGCAGTCCCACTCCGCCGGCGGCAATTCCGCGCTTTTCGTCACTTGTGCGAGCCATTCGGCGGCGGCGTCGCGCTGTTCTTCGACCACGAATTCAATCAGGTTTTTGGACAGGATTGCGTCGCGGAGGCGGCCCAGTATTTGTTCGCCGGTTTTATTGATGGACGTGATGTTTCCAGACATGTCGTGGGTAAAAACCATGTCGTTGGCGTTTTCAAACAGGTCTTCATAACGTTCTTTCAAGGCCGCCTCGGTCTGAAGTTGCTGGCGGATGATCTTGGTTTGTTTCTGGACGCGCCGGCGCAGCACGCCAACCCACATCAGCACGACCAGCACGACGACGCACAAGATGCCGACCATCCACAGCAATTTCTGCAAATTCCACCAGGGCGGCTCTTGTAACACAAAAATGTCGCCCGCCGAGCGCAACAAGATGCGGAAGGATTTGGCTCGCCAGTCGGGTCCGACATGCCAGTCATTGCCCCGTTCAATCAGGCAGACGCCGGTGACGGCGACTTTGCCGCCGTTTTGCAAATAGGCAAAGTCCACGCCAACGTCCTTTCGCTCCAGATAGGCGTTGAAAATAAAACCGCCGGATTGCAGCACCAGAAATTGTTCGCGGCTGTACCGCGTCCGATCCAGCACGGTGGCTTCAATCCGCACGAGGCGGCAATCGTGCGTCCCTTTCAACACCTCATCGGCAGTGACGGGGTCCGGCGCCGGCAACGGGCCGGAGCCGGTTTTCCGGAAGATGGCATCCTGCAACATGGGGGTGTATCCGCCTTTGGCGGGAAAACCCAAAACTTCCACCTGGTCACCGGGAAGCAAAGAACCCCCTTGTTGCGTCTCCACATACAGCCCTTCCGTTTTATCTTTGATATACAGGGCATCGTCGCGCCGGTAGGTGACCGTGCCGCTGACTTTAACGCGGTGACCGTAAGGACCGCGCGGGGTAAATTGCAACAGTTGCTCGATCGGGCGCGTGGGCGCGTCGAACGGATGGCTGGGCGCGGGCGTTTCAATCACCATGTCCGTGGGACGCGGCACCAGCAGCCGGAGATCGAACAACTGCCGTTGCAGATTAAAACGGCTGACGCACACACCGCGGATTTTGACGGTGCTGTCCGCCAAATCTTCCTCCCGCCGGACGGGCAGTTGAGTCGCCAGCGCCGTCAAACGGCCGCCGCCCGTCGCGATCTCAATCGAATAGTATTTGGTTTGCGCGTCAAAGCTGACGGCGCGGACAATGCCGTGAATTTCCACGAACTGGCTGTCTTCCCCGCCGCTGGCCAGGTCTTCATAAGAAACCGGTTTGGCGGGAGGGAAGGTTCCCGCGCCCAAAATTTTAGTCTGCTGCGGCGTGACCGTCGGCGCATATTCGCCGGGGCTGGTCTGGCCTTCGATCTCCACCAATTCTCCCGTGGCCAAGGCCGCATTGGTCAACGCGTCACTCGGAAAAAGATAGACGCCGGCCGTGTCGTCCTGGAAAAACCGGTAAAACTGGCCTTGGTCAAAAAACGTCAGCACCCCGCGCAACCGCACCGGATAATGACGCGCGGCCTGCTCCGGAGTCAATTGCCGGACTTGCTCGGCCGTTTGCAATTCCGACAGCGGAGCCTCCTGGCCGGCCAGGCGCGGGACGGTGAGGAAAAACAAAAGGCCCGTCAGCAGCGTCACGGCGCCCGTGGCCGCGCCTGGAATCCCCAACCCCGCCAGGTGGATGGTTGGTTTCATAACCGGGCCTTCAAAAAATTGAATCTGATCATTTCCAAACCGGATTATGCACATTCAACCGGAATCCGCCAAGATTTGTCCGAAAGCCCGCCGGCTGAAAAAACAATTTGATTGCGCGCGAAGGCCAATCTCAGGGTTTCTGTGCGAGGCGGTAGAATTGCGCCGCCGCACCGACCGCATCCGTGACGATGTATTCTGAATTCAGGAACAAGGGAGCGGTCGTTAGGGTGCTCCAGTCGCTGGGCAATCCCAACCCCGGCGCTGTCTCCAGCGACCAGCTGGTCGCCGACGTCGGCCAGAAAATCACGACGTTTGTCCCACTGAGGGCGATTGCCAGCTTCGGCGCGAGGGCGGGATAAACTTCAAATTCCCAGAGTGAATAGCCGTAGCTCGTCCCGCGTATTGTGCCGTACATCCGCACATAACGACCACTGCCCAGTGTCGCCAAATCGTTGATGCTGCCGGGGCCATTGGTGGTCGTATAAACGTTGGTCCAGACAGTGTTGTTGGTGGATAGTTGAATGCTGTAATTTTGGCCGAAAGCGGTTTCCCAGATGAGCCTGACGCGGGCGATATTTCGCACCGAGCCCAAGTCCACCGTGATCCATTGAGGATCGATGTTTTGTGATGAAGACCAGCGCGTGGTCGGATCACCGTCAAAAGCGGATGCTGCGGGGTAACTTCCCGACTCAACCGACGAAGCCGACGAAGGCTGGTTCAGCGCAATGTTGTTGGTGCCGCAAATCTGAACCCGGTCGAGTTCAATCCAATTGATGTTGAAACCGCCGGTGAGCATTTCCAGCCGCAACGCCTTGGCCCCACTGCCTCCGGCGATGGGAACGTTGGGCAAGGTCACGGTCTGCCAATTCTGCCAGCCGCCGGTGTTGGGAATTGTGATTGTGCCCAATACTGTGCCGTCGAGCCTCACGCGAAGTTGACCGCCGCTTGAAGCTGCCGCGACACGGACGCTGATGCTGTATATCGCCGAGGGGTTCGGCGGGTTGACTGTATATTCCAGCCATTCGCCGGGGTTGAGCCAGCCCACGTCGTAGCCGCCGCCCGGATCACTGGTGGGTTCAATTCCGACGTCATCCGAACGGTAGGCTCCGCCCGGATTTCCAACCGTCGTGTTGTAGTAAGCAACGCCTTCGCCACCCGTGTCATAATCCTCCGCCCCGATGCGTCCGGGCAAAGCATGCACCGCGCCGCCAAACGGACGTTGCGGCTGTGAAAAAACATCAAACTCGGAAAGAGAATAGCCGCCAGCCCCGGCGCGTTGCGTGCCATACATGCGGACGTAACGCCCTCTGCCTGACACAAGGATATCTTCAACGCCACCGCTTCCATTGGTCGCGCTGTAAATGCTCGTCCAATTCGTGCCATCAGGAGAAGTTTGAATCTCATAGCTGGCGGCGTAATTCGTGTTCCATAGAAGCCGCACACGCGAAAGATCTTTCATCAAACCAAGGTCCACGGAAATCCACTGCGGGTCACTGGCAAGAGAGGTCCAGGCTGATATGGTATTACCGTCCACGACGGCGGAGCCGGCGGTGTTTGTGGCCATCGCGGATGAAGCTGTCACGGGTTGATGAAGTGCCGCGTTGGCCAGATCACTGGATGGAATTGCAGAATTAACCGTGAAAGTTCCCGTCAAACGAATATCACGCGAGGCGGCGCCAACCAATACCTGGAACACACCGGGGGTTACAATCCACCCACGCGCTGCGGCGTCCCAGTTGGCCAAGTCCTCCCAATTGAGATTGAAGGTGACGTGCTGCGTCTGTCCCGGCGAAAGAGAAATCTTTTGGAATCCTTTTAACAGCTTGGGCGGTTCACCCGCTGCGGCGGGAAAGCCGAGATAAAGTTCGGCTACTTCAGCGCCTGTGCGACTGCCCGTGTTTGTCAGGTCGAAGCCGATTTGCACCTGCCCCGAAGGGCTGACGGCGCTTACGGTGAGGTTGCTGTAACCGAACGTCGTGTAGGACAACCCGAATCCAAACGGGAAAAGAGGAGTCACGTTGTTCGCGTCATACCAGCGATAGCCTATAAGCAACCCCTCGGAATACGAAACGTGGCCGCTTACGCCGGGAAATTGAGCGGTGGTGCTCGCAGGCACCTGGCTCGCAGAGGCAGGGATGGTTACAGGGAGTTTTCCTGAAGGATTCACGTCCCCAAACAGAACTTGAGCCAGTGCGTTGCCATTTTCCTGTCCGGGATACCACGCCACCAGCACCGCCGCAACCTGATTGGCCCACGGCATAAGCGTGGCAGAAGACGAATAGAGCACGACGATTGTATGCGGGTTGGCAGCGGCAACAGCACTGACGAGAGCATCCTGGCCATTGGGCAACGAAAGGCTGGAGCGGTCGGAACCTTCACTGGTTTGCTGACCTACACATACGATTGCTACGTCGGAATTGGTGGCGAGTTGCACCGCCTGGGCAACGTTCGCTCCGTCACCTTGAGCATAGCTGACGGTGGCACCGCCTCCGGCGCGGCTGGCTATTCCCGCCAGCGGCGTGATGTTGTAGGGCAGATTCACACTCGCAGAACCGCCGCCCGTTGAAATCGGTGACACGCTCGCCACGGAACCAATCACGGCAATCGAATGCACGGACGAATTAAGCGGGAGCAAACCACCATTGTTTTTCAACAGGACAGTTCCCTCCGCAGCCGCGTCACGCGCAAACTGATTATGGGTCGGGCTCGTCACCGTCGAACCCAGGTTCCCCGTCGGCGGGTTGTCAAAAACTCCGAACTGAAACATGGTCGTAAGAACCCGAAGCACCATGCCGTCCAGTTCTGAAGCCGGGACATTGCCCAATTGAATCGCGGCTGTGATGGCATTGGTTGGAAAACGGCCGGAGTACATATCCATGTCCAGACCGTTGTTCATCCCCGCCACAGTGCTGAACCCCGCCCCCCAATCGCTCATGACGAATCCGTTGAATCCCCACCGCTTCTTCAACGTGGCATTAAGCGCCTCAGATTCACAAGCGTAACGACCATTGACCCGATTATAAGAAGCCATCACCGCGCCGGCACCGGCATGAACGCAGTCCAGAAAAGGCGGGTAATAAATCTCCTGTCGGGTGCGCTCGTCCACGTCCGAACTAATCACCAGCCGCTGAGTTTCCTGATCATTGCAGACGAAGTGCTTGGCGGTGGCAATAACACCCTGGCTCTGGATGCCTTGAACCTCGGCCGCCGCCATCGCTCCTGACAAGTCCGGGTCTTCACCGTAGCCTTCAAAGTTTCTGCCGGCCTGGTAAGCGCGCGCCAGGTTCATCATCGGCCCCAGCAACACCTCAATCCCTTTGCCACGGGCCTCAGTGCCAAACAGGCTGCCGTATTGCCGTGCGAGCGCCACGTCCCAACTCGCCGCGACGGTAATTGGCGCGGGGAAGGCAGTGGTGCTGTTGTTACCAACGCGAACGCCGGCAGGTCCGTCCTGCAAGTTCAACGCCGGAATGCCGAGCCGGGCATTGGCGGGAATGTTGCCCACATACGAGCCGCCTGCGCCGTTGACCATGGCAACTTTTTCACCGAAACTCATGGCTCCAACCAAAAGGGTGGCGCGCTGGTTCGCTGAAAGAGTTGTGTTCGTCCAGGGCTGCTGCGCGGGGAGATGGACTGGCATCGCGCAACAAAACCCGATGAAACAAACCGGGCGAATGACGTTCAGCGGAATCCAAGGGCGAAGAAGACGCATAAAATGACCCCGCCGGCGTTCTGCCGGACAGCGGCTGACCCGTGACTTTGACAGTGACATAAACGGCAACTGGCCTCGCCGTAAAATCGGCGGTTCGGCCTCGACTCGCTCCCGCCGCTTCAGCAAACCAGTTCCACCCGGGAACAAGCCCGGCACCATGGTAACAATCAATTGGCGTATCATAATTAAAATCATCGGCGTATATAATTGATTGCAGGTTTTCAAAAATCAAGGTTCTTAAATCGTGCAGGCTGCTTCAGGGCGCAACTTGACACTACCGCCATTTTTCTCCCTCTCCTCCCCCAAAGGAGGAGAGGGGCGGGGTGAGGAGGTCAATTGTTTCTAAATTCAAATCCCCTCTCCCCGGCCCTCTCCCCGCTCAGGCGGGGAGAGGGAGTTGGTGGTGGTGTCGAGTTGCGCTCGATGCTTCATCATCCCGACGAGTGATTTTCAGGAAAAAAACCGCACGTTGTCTCATGGTGATTGTAGCCGATAAAAGACGCTGACGTTATTGGGATTAGGCGATACAACAAACGGATTCGTTGTGTTGCCAACATCAAACCAGTTTCCGCCCACCAAAGAATTTGTCTTTACTTGCAAATGGCAGACGATATTCGTCGGCCAGCTCAAAACGAAGTTGCCATTGGATTGAGTCGCGGCAATCTGGAGCGGCGCCGTTTGGTCATAAACGCGCACGTAATCCACCTGCATCTCGCCCGGCAGGCTTGGGTTGATGGAATTAGTGCTGGGATTGCCCAGATAGTTGCCGCCGATGGCCAGGTTCATGATGATGTAAAACGGTTGGTCAAACGGCGCCGGGTACGGATACCTGTTGGTTGAAGTTCCAACGTTGCTCCACCAAATAATTTGATTTTCATAAAGATTACCATCCACATACCAACTGATCTTGTTGGTCGTCCAATCCAGAAGGTAAGTGTGAAAATTCGCCACCGAATCTCCGCTCGGGAACGTGTAAGTCTGCCCGGAATAGACATCACCATGCTGCCCGCCATAGTGAATTGTTCCACCTTCCTTATTCGGAATATTACCCTTGTTTTCGACCACATCAATTTCACCGGAATTGGGCCAGCCGCCATAGGGTGAACTCTGCGGCAACATCCACAGAGCAGGCCAGAAGCCTGTGCCGGTCGGCAGCTTGGCGCGCCACTCAAAGCGCCCATACTTTTTGTAGAAAAGTCCCTTGCTTTTTATTCGTGCAGAAGTGTAGTTTTGTGAGCCGTAGGATTCCAGTTGAGCGCGGAGGTGGAGCAAGCCGTCTGAAACATAAACGTTGTTCGTGCGGCTGGTGTAATACTCCAGTTCTTTGTTTCCCCAGCCGCCATTGTTGCCGGTGTCGAACGTCCAATTGCCCGGGTTAAGGGAATTGCCATTGAATTCGTCGCTCCAGACAATATTCCAATCGCCGTAAGCTGTGAATGTTCCCAACACAATTGCCGCGCCACCAAACAAAGAGCGCAGTTGCCTGACGTAAATCAATGAAATCATGGGTGGGGACATTCTATTATGGCGATTGCAATCTGAAAAATCCACTGGCATTGTTTGGATCGGGCACCATGACGAACGGATTCGTTGTGTTACCAACATCAAACCAGTTTCCGCCCACCAAAGAATTTGTCTTTACTTGCAAATGGCAGACGATATTCGTCGGCCAGCTCAAAACGAAGTTGCCATTGGATTGAGTCGCGGCAATCTGGAGCGGCGCTGTTTGCTCATAAACGCGCACGTAATCCACCACCATTTGTTGGGGGAAGATTGTTGTTCCATCCGGAATGCCGGGCCATTTGCCGCCGACGGCAACGTTGAGGATGAAGAATTGCGGCTGCGTGAAGACCCAGGTCGTGCCGCCGGGCAGACTGGCAGGCGTGGCTGTGAAATACTGATGAGTGTCCACGAACCATTTGATTTGGTTGGGCGTCCACTCCACAGCGTAAATGTGGAAGTCGTCTGCGAGAGCCGCTCCGCCAGGCAACGTATAGGTCCCGCCAATCGCGTTGCCGCCGGAATAACCCGGGCCGTGAATCGTGCCGTGATCGGTGCCCTGATCGCTGGTTCTGCCGATGTTTTCCATGATGTCAATCTCGCCACAGGTGGGCCAACTGACACCGGCATCAATGTTTGTGCCCAGCATCCAGAATGCGGGCCAGATTCCCTGTCCTCGCGGGATTTTGATGCGCGCCTCCATGCGACCATAAGCCCATGACCATTTGCCCTTGGTCAGCATCCGCGCAGAAGTGTAATTCTTGCCGCCGTAGCTCTCCTGGTCGGCTTCGATGACCAGTTGCCCGCCCACGATGCGGGCGTTATTGGTGCGAGCAGTGTCATATTCGAGCTGGAGGTTGCCCCAACCGCCTGAACCGTTGCCGATGTCGTAACCCCACTTGGTCGAATCCGGCGAACTCCCATCAGCTTGTGTGAACTCATCGCTCCAGACAATGTTCCATTGCGTGATCGGGGGCACCACCACCGTTCCGCCGGTTTGGTTCAACGTAAGGTCATCGAAATACATCGAACCGCTCGCATTATCAGGACCCTGCTCAAAAACGACTTGATACCGCACGTAAGCCGTGCCTGCCGGAGCCACCAGATTGGTCACGGTGTTGGTTACTGTTCCGGGGGACAGGATCAGCGCCGACGCGTTCGTGTAGGAACACCGGTTGGTTATCTGCAAATCGAACCATTTGCTCGTCCCCCCGAAGCTGGCTAAATTATTGCTGCTCACGACAACCGACCGGTAGAGAGCCAGGGCATTGTATGACGCGTCCCGAAAACTTACTTCAAGCCAGATCAAGTCCTGCCCACGGATTTTGTCGCTGGAAAGCGTGTAGGCCCAGCCGTCAGCCGTGTAGGTGTTGCTCGGAGCCGAGGGAATATCCTGATAAATGCCCGTGTAGTTGTATGAAGCGTTGAACTGGCCGTAAACTTTGTAATAGTAAGTGCCGCCATGAGCGACGCTCGCACCGGACAGGACGTAATTATTGGGACCGAACGTTGCCCAACCGGCGAGGTTGGCCGTCTCAAATCCTGAATTGGTTAAAATATTGGCCGCGTGCATTTCCCCGGCAAATAAAAGAGCAACAAGTGCAGCGCAGCCACCGACGGCTCTTGCCAGAAAAACTGTTTTTGAAATCCTGGTCCGAACATTATTGAGAGTGATACGATGTGTCATGGTAAGGATGATTCTCTTTGTTCAAGCCAGGCGTTATCATCCGAATTCGGGTCGCTTGCAAAGGTGGAATATGGTGTAGCCGTAGCCGCATTCAAAACGTTTCCATCCCTCCATTTCCTGACTTCCGAGTGCCCGTCGGCAAACGAAAGACCGCCCGCACCACCATGGCGCGTTGCCGAAACATTGATCCAGTAATCAAGCAGGGCTGGACTGCCTGCAAAATATGCATCATCTATGGATTTCTCGTTTTCGTCTATTAAAACAAATATCATGTCAGGTCCGGGCTGGATGATATCCGTGTCCTTGTTAAATATACGCGCCCGACCGGAACCGGCGTGGACTCCTCCTATTGAGTACCAGTCCTTGCCTGGAAATGGACTCAACCAACAGTTCATCGAATAACTGCGAGGCTTGGGATAAGAGAGAGGACCAAACTTAACGACCGACTGGTCCGCCGGGCATTTATAAACGTCCACAGTTTTGACATAGGGATAAATGAGGCCGGCTTTGATAAAATCCGTTTGATATGTGATTAATGTGGTTTTTGTCAAGTCCCCCGGACACCATTGACTCCAAATGCCCCCCGGTTGGATGTTAGGATCCGTTAGGGAATTCGGCTGCTCCTGTTGTTCGCCATTAGGCGCAAGCCTGCCGTTGTTGTCGCTGGCATACATGATCCAACCTAAAGTCAACTGCTTGAGGTTGTTCATGCATGATATTGCTTGAGCCTTCTGCTTGGCTCTGCTCAATACCGGCAACAGCAGCGCCGCAAGGATGGCGATAATCGCAATCACCACCAGCAGTTCAATCAAAGTAAAAGCCTGGCCCCGTTTTTTTGGTTTCCAGCTTGAAGAATTTTCATCACCTCCGCCAAAGCCCAAACCGGAACTTTTATCTTTGTTGTTTTTAATCGTATTCACACCGCTCTCAATCAATTTTTCCTTCATCCCGTCTTTACAATTAAAGACCACACCAATAAAACAATGGGGTTTAACCTATCATGTGGTTTAACCTGTCAATAGGCATTTGCAACAATCAAAGCAAAAACATTTTACCAAGCGCATTGCGAAAGGCACTGCCCCCAATTTTTCACTGGCCCGTCCCGCAATCCATTGAAACCCGACGGATCTGGACGGCTCAAAGTATCGGACGCCTGCATTTCCCGGCAAATAAGAAACAAACAACGGACCGCCAACTGCTCCTGCCAGAAAAGCTGTTCTGGGAACACATCATTGAGAGCGACCGGGTGCGTTATGGTGTAAAGGTTGTTGCTCTCTGTGCAAGCCAGGCCGAATCGTCACTACTTGGATCAGCGTTAACTTGGCCAGTTGATTTTGTCCAATTCTGAATAACTCCATCCCTCCATCTTTTGATTTCCGAGTGCCCGTCGGCAAATGAAATACCGCTGGCTTTACCATGGCGCGTTGACGGAATATCCTCCCAATAACCACCAGGCGCATGGGTAACAAAAACTTGTAAAGGATCGCTTACAAAAAAGCTGTCGTTAATGGAATATCCGTTTTCGTCTATAAAAACGTATGTCATGGACGGTCCGGGCTGTCTGAAATCCGTGTCCTTAAAAAAATTGCGTATCCCATGCGCCCCAACACTGGTCCAACTATGACTAGTGGGTAACATTATTGGAGACAAGAAACAATTCATCGAATAACTGCGAACGTGGGGATAAGTGACAGGACCATACTTAAAGAAGGAGTCGTCCGCCGGGCAGTGATAAACATTTATAGTGTTGACATAGGGATAAATCGCGCCTGCTTGGATATAATTGGTTGCATACACGTTATACGCATTCATGAGACCTGGACACCATTGAAAATATTCACCTCCCGGTAGGATCCTAGGATCCGTTAGGGAAGTCGGCTGCGCAATTTGATCCCCATCGGGCGCAAGTCTGCCGTCGTTGTCGCCGGCATACATGAGCCAACCCAAAGTCAACTGCTTGAGTTGGCTCATGCATGATAGCGCTCGAGCCTTCTCCTTGGCCTGGCTCAATGCCGGCAACAGCAACGCCGCCAGGATGGCGATGATCGCAATCACCACCAGCAGTTCAATTAAAGTAAAAGCATTGCCCCGGTTTTTTGGCTTCCAGCTTGAGGAACTTTCATCACCTCCGCCAAAGCCCAAACCGGAACTTTTATCTTCGCCGTTTTTAATCATATTTATGCCATTCTCAATCAGCCCGTCGTTTCCAGTTTTAATTCAAGACTGATTACCATTCTGTCACCGACCCGGCTTTACAAGTCTAATTTAAACTGGCGGCCAGCCTGCCGTTGCCGGCCGGCCGCCCGAACCAGGATTTTTCCTTACTGCACTTGCACCCGATAGAATCGGCTATTTGCAGTAAGAGCATCGGACACTGTAACTGTAACGTTAGTGCAAAGGTCCGTAATATTACTCGCCAGCACACTCCAGGTGGCGTCCGTCAGGTTGGTTTTGTAGAGAACTGAATAGTCAAGCCCGGCTCCGGCCGAGAACGCCAGGTTGATATTGTTGCCACTAACCGACGCTGTAAGATTCGTCACCGGCACAACCTGAATAAGCTGCATATCGTCCCAATATACACCATTTGCACCGCTACCAGGATACGCGTTAGTGCTAGAAGGACAATACTCATACACCTGGAAATTAATCTGGGCGATGTTTGAGTTTGTCGGCACAATAAAGTAACCGTGATTCCAAGTGCCTATGATTTGATCGGTGCCATTGACCACATTGCTTACCGCCAAATAGCACCACTGATCCCTCGGCAACTGGGCATGGTAACCAAACTGGCCATAATTAACGCTGCTCAGGTCAACATTGGTATATTGCATATCGGCATTGGTATAAGCCAAACCATAAATCTTAAACGATTCGAAAGTCGGAGTGGCGGGAACTGCGATGCCATTTACATCCTTAAACCAAATCTGGAGCCGACAGGTATTGCCGCCGCTAAAATCATTTGTGCTCGGTATGTAAGCCCAGCCGCCCGCCTTCCACATGCTGCCGGGAGTGACTCCGGCGAGGAATGTACAGCTGGCCCCGGTTCCCCACGCGTGATGGAAACCGTTATCGGGATTGCCATTGGCGCCAACCAGCGCAGCCCAATTTCCGTCATAAACATTGACATTGGTCGCATTTGCAAAATAACAGCCGTTGAAAGGTTCCCAAGGATCCCAAATCGGCGCGTTTTCAAAACCGGAATTAGCACCCAAAGCGTTGACCTTCTGTAAACAACTTAAAACTAACACCGTCAAATTCACAGGCACGCTGCGGATGGAATTGGTGTAGTATCCTGCAGATTTGAGCGTGACCACCACGTCGAACAAGCCGGCATCAGCGCCTTGCAAGTTGGTGAAGGACAAAGTGGCGGTGGTCGTAGAACCAGCAATGTCATTAACCCCACCGGCCGCCGGCAGGTTGGTTCCATTCTTTTGCCATTGATAAGCGAACTTTTCGTTTGGATAAGCCCCCGTATGGCTGGCTACCACTGTGAACGACGTCGACAAGCCGCCATAAACTGTCACGCTCGTTGGCGCAGTTGTAATGTCGGGATTGGTCTGGTTCAGCTTATTCAAAACACAGTCGTCCCAGTAAACATCGCCGCCGCCAGTTCCTGTATTATCGAATTCAAGTTGATAGCGAACGAAGGCCGTGCCCGGGGGAGCCGTCATGGTGTTTGTGGGCGCCAACGGGACCTCAAAATAAGCTTCTGTAGCACGATCGGGGGGCAAAAGAGGAGCGGGGGCGTAAAGGTTTGTCGTCTCAAGAAACACCCAGCCGCTGGCGTCAATAGCCGCGGGTGGAGCAAATATCCAGTAAATGGCTACAGGGTCTGGCGAGCCTGACGGATCAAGAAAGTCTGATCCATATATCCCAGCAGTTGCAGAGCTGGAACTGGGGCTAACCACAACATTGTTCGAAACATCATAAAAAACAACCTGCATGTGAGCGCTTGCTCCAGTGATGAAGTAGTTCGACGCATAACATATGGTCCAACAACTGGCCGACCACTGCGACCCGGGGGCGGCGGCGAAATCCTGATAAATATAAGCCGAGTTGGCGGTGGTGTCGAATAGCTGGAACGTATACTTGCCAGAATGAGCTAAAAAATTGGTAAAATTGCTGTTAGTTCCGCTGTTGGGAATCGTACCGTTGGTTGAAACGACATACTTGTAGCCTGTGTTTGAGACTTTCCAGCCTGTCAAATCCCCCGTTTCCGCCCCCGGATTAAGCAAGACGTTGGCGGCCTTTGCGCCGCCGCCGAATAAAATGAGGCCGGCAAGAAAGGTCGCGCAGACCCGATTGATAATTTTTGAATTTGTCGAACGCGCATCGGATTGAACCGATGAACCGGACAGCCGAAGGTTAATTTTTAAAGTGCTCATGGCAATTATTTTGGGTTTTGATTGTTAATGAACTTGTAATAATTTATATCACGCATGGAATTAAGTGTCAACATTTATTTTGGTCTGGTGGCGGCCGGGGGCGCATCTCGACACCCGCACCATTTTTCTCTCCCTCTCCTCCTCCCGCCCTGCGGGAAGGAGAGGGCCGGGGTGAGGAGGCCAATGTTTACAAGCACGAACCCCTCACCCCAGCCCTCTCCCCGTTTGGACGGGGAGAGGGAGTTATTTCCGTTCGGTGCGTGTGTCAAAATGCGCCCGGCGGCTTATTTTGAATCCTGGAATCAGACGATTTCGTCAGTTGCGCCATCCTGCGCCGGTAATAATTGATGCCATTTCCCAAGACGGTAGGGCCGCGTTGCTGCGCGGCCATCATACCCGGCGGCGCAGCAGCGCCGCCCTACCTCATACCCGGCGGCGCAGCAGCGCCGCTATGCATCACACTGGGAAAACGAGCCTGCCACAAAAAACAGCGGCCGGTTTTTCAACCGGCCGCTGCCACATCAAGAATAACAGA
>DAIRTX010000020.1:0-52519 GCA_036803685.1 Verrucomicrobiota bacterium
ACTCCGCCCTCCGAATTGAATTGTCGCGTTGCCACGCCGCGACTATTCCATTACGGTTTCATCATATTTTTTTGACTGGCGGTCAATTCCAGCGCCGTCCAGGGAGCGGGAATCCTGCCCGGCTGACGACGAACAACAAAAGAAACTTCAAATTAACCAGAAAGAAAAATGAAAATGCACAATCTGCGAATCCTGTTGGCCGGCACCCTTGCTGGCGCTGGGTTGCTGTATCCACAAGCAGCCCGTAGCCACTGCGACACAATGGACGGACCGGTCGTTCAGGCGGCCAAAGTCGCGCTGGAAAAGAAGGATGTTACACCCGTCCTGAGATGGGTGAAGAAGGACGGCGAAGCCGAAGTGAAAGCGGCCTTTGCCAAAACTCTCGTCGTGCGCATCAAGGGTGCGGAGGCGCGTGAACTGGCCGACCAGTTCTTTTTTGAGACGCTGGTGCGCGTGCATCGCGCGGGCGAAGGCGAACCTTTCACCGGCCTGAAACCCGCCGGCACGGAGCTCAGCCCGGCAGTCGTGGAAGCCGACAAGGCGCTGGAAACTGGCTCAGTAGACAAAGTGGTTAAGCTGGTCACCGACGACGCGGTTGCAGGCATCCGCCAGCGTTTCGCCGAGGCGCGTGAAAAGAAGAAACATGCCGACGAAAGTGTGGAGGCTGGGCGCGAGTTCGTCGCGGCCTATGTGGAATATGTGCATTACGTGGAGGGTTTGCACGAGGCTGCGCAAGGGGCGAGTGACCACCACGAGGAACCAGCAGCTAAAAGCTCAAACGTCAACACCACCACTAAGAGCAAATGAAAGACAATCATTGGAAACCGAGAAAGGTGGTGATCATCGGGGCCGGCGCCGTGGGTTCCACCTTTGCTTATACACTGGCCCAAAGCGGATTGGCTGAGGAGATTGGCCTATTGGACGCCAACCACGAACTGGCCATGGGGCAGGTGCTCGATTTGGTCCATGGTCAGGCCTTCTTCCCCTCCGTCCAGATTCGGGAGGCCCGGAAGGCTGATTATGCCGATGCCCACCTGATAGTCATTACCGCCGGGTCCAAGCAACAACCGGGCGAATCGCGCCTAGCGCTGTTGCAACGAAACGCCAAAATCATCCAAAACATCATGGATGAAATCGTGCAGCAGAATTCACCCGCAGTCGTGATGGTGGTGACCAATCCGGTGGACATCCTGACTTATATCGCCCACCAGCGGTCGGGCTGGCCGCGCGGACGTGTCATCGGGTCGGGCACGGTGCTGGACAGCGCACGATTCCGGCATCTGCTGAGCCAGCATTGCGGAGTGGATGTGCATAACGTGCATGCCTACATCTTGGGAGAGCATGGCGACAGTGAAGTGGCGGCCTGGTCCATGACCAACATGGCGGGCATGCCCATCGAACAATATTGCTCTCTTTGCGGGAAATGTGACGACTGGGAGACATCCCGGCGCAAAATTGCCGAGGCGGTGAAGAACTCCGCCTATCACATCATTAATTACAAGGGCGCGACTTGGTTTGCCGTCGGCCTGGCCCTGACGCGAATCGCGGCGGCAATCCTGCGCAATCAAAACAGCGTGCTTACAGTTTCAGCGGTGTTGGAGGGCGAATACGGGCTGAAGGGAGTGAGTTTGGGGGTTCCGTGCATTCTTTCGCAGAAAGGCGTTGAACGCATCTTGCAGGTCAACCTGACGCCGGAAGAGCAAAATGCCCTGACCAAATCCGCAACCGTCTTGGGGGAAATAATTGTGCAACTGGGGTTGCTGGGCCCGGCTTCCCCGCGATGATTGGCGGCCTGCTCGCCAGTTACATGACGGCCTGCATCGCGGGAATTTTGTTGTAATTTTCGGAGGGTCGAGCTCCGCGAGACCCTGATTAAAAATTAAATCAGGGCGTCGTGGCACTCCGCCCTCCGAATTGAATTGTCGCGTTGCCCCGCCGCGACTATTCCATTACGGTTTACCCGTATTTTTGAACTGTCATGGCATTTCTTAACGACAATTATCTGAAGCTGAAGGCCGGTTACCTTTTTCCCGAAATCGGCCGTCGGGTGAAGGTATTTTGCGACGCGAATCCCGAGGCGGCCAGACGCCTCATCCGTTGCGGCATCGGCGATGTGACCGAACCGCTGCCGCCTGCGGCCATCGCCGCGATGCACAAGGCGGTGGATGAAATGGCTGTGCGCGAGACGTTCAAAGGCTACGGTCCGGAGCAGGGCTATGAATGGCTGCGCGCCGCCATTGCCAAAAATGATTTTCGCGATCACGGTTGCGACGTGGCCGACGATGAAATTTTTGTCAGCGACGGCACGAAGTGCGACACGGGCAACATCCTCGACATCCTCGGCCACAAAAACAAAATCGCCGTCAGCGACCCGGTTTATCCGGTTTATGTGGACACGAACGTGATGGCCGGCCACACCGGTGAGGCCAACGACGCAGGCGCTTACGCGAAACTCGTTTATCTGCCGTGCAAACCAAGCAACGGCTTCATTCCCGAACCACCGAAGCGGCATGTGGACGTGGTTTATCTTTGCTCGCCGAACAACCCGACCGGCGCGGCAGCCAATCGTCCACAGCTCGAAGCGTGGGTGAAATACGCGCTCGAACACAAGGCCGTCATTTTGTTCGACGCGGCCTACGAGGCCTACATCACCGACGCCAATTTGCCGCATTCGATTTACGAAATTCCCGGCGCGCGCGAGTGCGCCATCGAATTCCGCAGTTGCTCGAAGAACGGCGGGTTTACCGGCGTCCGCTGTGCGTTCACCGTGGTGCCCAAGTCGCTCAACGCGCAGACGAAGACCGGCGCATTCCAGCCGCTGCATCCGCTCTGGCTGCGGCGCATGACGACGAAGTTCAACGGCGTGAGTTACATCGCGCAGCGCGCTGCCGAAGCGCTTTACTCGCCCGATGGCAAGGCGCAGGTGCAGGCGCTTATCGGGCATTATCTCGGCAACGCGAAAGTTTTGCGCGACGGGGCGAAGAAAGCCGGACTGAAGGTTTTCGGCGGTGTGAACGCCCCTTACATTTGGGTGAAAGCGCCGAAAGGCGTCACGAGCTGGCAGGCGTTCGACAAGATTTTGGGCGAAGCCAACGTGGTCATCACGCCCGGCAGCGGTTTCGGCTCGAAGGGCGAGGGCTACTTCCGCATCAGCGCCTTCAACAGCCGCGCCAATGCCGAGGAAGTCGCGCGCCGGTTGCAGGAATTGAAGTGGTGAGTTTTAATTTGCATACACATTCAAGTTTGATATTATGTGTATATGACTAAACGGACAAACATCGTCATGGACGAAGGCTTGGTGCGGCAGGGATTGAAAGCCACCGGCATAAAAACCCGCCGCGCGCTCGTGCATCATGCGTTGCAGGAATTGGTGCGGCGTGAAAAGCAATTGGGTTTTCTCGCGCTCAAAGGAAAAATCCACTGGACGGGAAATCTCAACGCGATGCGCCGCAGCCGGTTTCCATGAGACTGCTCGTTGATTCAACCGTCTTCATTGATTTTTTTCGCGGTCGGGAAACAGCGCAGACCGGCCGGCTGGAGCAATGTTTTCAAAATGGCGACGAAATTTGTCACTGCGGTTTTGTGTTGCTTGAAGTTTTACAAGGCATCCGCGACGAAAAAGAACTTGTTACCGTCAAGCATCAGTTTGAAAACTTGATTTATCTCGAAGACGACCGCTCCACTTTTGAGCTTGGCGCGACGATTTACCGCGAACTGCGGCGCAAAGGAATCACGATTCGGAATTCCGTGGACTGCCTGATTGCCGCCATCGTCATGCAACACGGCGTTGCCTTTTTGGAGAACGACCGCGATTATCGGTTCATAGACGAACATTTTCCGTTAAACCGGATTTGAAAACGCGCCGGTTGCAGGAATTGAAGTGGTAAAACAGACAGAGCAAGACTCAACTGCCTGACATTGTGAAGTGCAATTTGTGAACATCATTGTCTGGTTAATGCTGGGATTGATTCTCGCCCGGCTGGCGGCGGAACTCTGGCTGGCCTCGCTCAACCGCCGTCATGTGCTCGCGCATGCGGGCGAAATGCCGCCGGCTCTTCATGGGATCATTGACGAGCCAACTTACAAAAAATCCGTCGCGTACACGCTGGCCAAAGGCCGGTTGGGAAACATTGAAGGCACCTACAACACTGTGGTCTTGCTGGTCGTTTTATTCAGCGGCGTTTTGCCGTGGGTGTTTCATCTTTTCTCCCACGGGCTTGGCCAGTCGGCGTGGGCGATGGCGGCGTTTCTGTTTGCGGCCGGGTTTGCGGTGTCGCTGCCGGGCTGGCCGTTCGATTGGTACGCGCAGTTTCGGCTCGAACAAAAATTCGGGTTCAACACCACGACGCCGAAAATCTGGTGGTCCGACCGGTTGAAAGGTCTGTTGCTCGCCCTCATGCTCGGATACCCGCTGCTGGTGCTCATCTTGCAAATTGTCCAATGGACGGGAGCGGGGTGGTGGCTGTGGGCCTGGGGCGCGGTGCTGGCATTTCAACTCCTGATGAGCGTGCTCGCGCCGGTTTTGATTCTGCCGCTGTTCAACAAATTCACGCCGCTGCCGGAAGGCGACCTGCGCGAACGGCTGCTCGATCTGGCGAGGCGAACCCAATTTCGCGCCCAAAGCATTCAGTTGATGGACGGCAGCAAACGTTCGCGGCATTCGAACGCGTTCTTCACCGGTTTCGGGCGGTTTCGGAAAATCGTGCTGTTCGACACGTTGGTTCAGCAACTGACCGGGCCGGAACTGGAAGCGGTGCTCGCGCACGAAATCGGTCACTTCAAGAAAAAGCACATCCCGAAAATGCTGGTCTTCTCGGCGGTCAGCTCGCTCGCCGGCTTTTATCTCATTTCCGTTCTGGCCCGGCAGGAATGGTTTTACCGCGCCTTCGGTTTTGAACCGGGAAACGTTGCGCCGGCGTTGCTGTTGTTTGGACTGCTGGCGGGGACGGTCACGTTTTGGTTTTCCCCGCTGATCCATTGGTGGTCGCGGCGTTACGAATATCAGGCCGACGCCTTCGCCGCGCGGGTGATGAGCGGGACGCCATCACTGATTGGCGCGTTGCGCAAGCTGAACGAGAAAAATTTAAGCAATCTCACGCCGCATCCCTTCTACAGCGGATTTTACCATTCGCATCCCACGTTGCTGGAACGGGAACAGGCATTGGCGGGGAAGACGTGACAGGAATTCTGGTTCGAAGGTGAGGGCTGTTTCCGCATCAGCGCCTTCAACAGCCGCGCCAACGCCGAGGAGGTGGCGCGCCGGTTGCCGGAATTGAAGTGGTGAAATTTCCGGCGTGAGGCCGCTGGTCGCGCGCCGCGTCTCGCCGTAATCTGAAATTGTAGGAGACGACGTGAGGAGGCTCTGACTGAAGCCCCGAATTTGAAATGAGTCTCGTCACCTCGTCTCCTACAAAAATGCCCCAGACTTGCCAGCCGGTGGAAACCAACTCATCTCGCACAGGGCGAAGAAAACTTCCGCTGCCACGCTGAAGCGTGAACTCCAACCTCGACCGCGAGTCCCGACATGTCGGGAGAGAATGTGAATTACGCGGTGAAGAGTTGGTAGGGCGGTCGCTGCCGCGCCGCCCTGATATTGGGGCTGCGCGGCAACGCAGCCCTACCACGCCAAATTAACCATTGGCAATTAACCCACAGGTCTGATATATAAACCGTCCGCTTTTTAATTGAAAGCGGCTGAAAATTTAACCAAAAACAATTTATGTCACAGCATCGCAGTCTGCGCGCGGCGTCCAAACTCGGCGGCAAGCGCAATGTCCTCAAGCGCTTTGAGCGCACCGAACTTCTCAAAAAGCGCGGCCAGTGGAAGGACGGCGACCGCATCACCGGCCTCCGCAAAACCAAACCCGAGGTCTGACAAATGCAGAAGGCAGAAGGCGGAATGCAGAATGAGCGGAAGCCGCGCCTGCATTTTGTCATATCATTCTTCATTCTACATTCTTCATTCTGCCTTTGAATGTTCGTCTTCAAAAATTCCTGGCCGATGCCGGCGTGGCTTCGCGCCGCGCTGGTGAACAAATCATTCTGGCCGGGCGCGTCAGCGTCAACGGCCAGTTGGTGCGGTTGCTCGGAACCAAAGTTGATCCCCTCCATGACGAAGTGACGGTGGATGGCAAGCCCGTCCGCGCCAAACGCAAGCTTTACGTGGCTTTGCACAAGCCGATCGGCTGCGTTTGTTCGTCCCGGGATGAATTGGGACGTCCGGCCATTCACGATTTATTGCCCAAAGAGTGGCAAAATCTGCATTCCGTGGGCCGTTTGGATTTCGACAGTGAGGGGTTGATTTTTCTGACCAATGATGGACAATTCGCCTTGCACCTGACCCATCCGCGCTACGGTGTCCGCAAAAAATACGTGGCCACTGTCGAAGGCCGGGTGGACAAGGCGATGCTCGGGCAGTTCACGCGCGGCGTGTGGCACGCGGGCGAAAAGCTCCAAGCGCAGGCGGCGCGGCTCGTTTCAGCCAGTCGCGCGCGGAGCGTGGTGGAGTTGGAACTGGATGAAGGCAAAAACCGCGAAGTGCGGCGGTTGTTTGAATCGCAGGGTCTGGCGGTGAAACGGTTGCAACGGACGCAGATTGGCAAAATCAAACTGGGCGAGTTGAAACCGGGCCGATGGCGGACATTGACAGAGACAGAAATAAGGACTTTACTTCAGGAAATATGAAAATGAATTGCTGGTTGACCTTGGGCGTGATGATCGCGATGAGCGCAGTTGCGCAAAACAATACAAACACATTGCCTCCCATCCCCGCGCCGTCCCCGGCGGTCGCGCCGGCGCCGAGCACGCCCGCGCCGGCGGTGGAGCCGGCCCAAACTGCGGCGCCCGTCAAACATAAGCGCAAGGCCGCGGTGGCAAAACCCATCAGCGAGCCGACGGTCGCGCTCGTTCCTGGCCCGGCGGAAGTGGCCGTCAAGAATGTCAATGTTCGCGGCCAGGCCGGCCTCAAAGGCGAAGTCGTCGCGCATCTGGTCAAGGGTGACGCGGTGACGGTTTTGGGCCAGATCAATTTGGATAAACACAAGGCCGATGAACCCGCGCAATGGGCGAAAATCGCCCTCTCCTCGAGCACGCATGTTTGGATCAACTCGAAGTTCATTGACGCCGCCAGCAAAACTGTGTCGGCGAAGAAATTGAACATGCGTGGCGGTCCCGGCGAAAATTACAGCGTCCTGGGCGTCCTCGAGCGGGGCACGGCGGTGAACGAAATCACCACCAAGGGCGATTGGACGCAAATCGATACACCAGCCAACGCCTATGCCTTCGTTGCCGCGATGTATTTGAAACAGGAAGCTCCGGCTCCGGCTCCGGCCCCTGAACCCGCGCCCACGCCCACGCCGGTTCCCGAAGCTCAACCAGTCGTGACTCAGCCCGCCGCACCGGCTGAACCCACCGCGCCGCCAGTGCGCATTGTGACTCATGAAGGCGTCGTGCGCGGCGTCGTCAGCCCCGTCGCACCGACCAAATACGAATTGTATGACCCGGCAACGGACGTTAACATCAATTATCTGTACACGACTTCACCGACCCTCGACCTGAGCCATTACGTCAATATGCGGATTATTGTCACTGGCGAGGAGGGTCTTGATGTGCGCTGGAAGGACACGCCGCTCATCAACATCCAGAGCATCCAGGTGATTTCCAAAAATGCCGTCCCACACGTCATCTTCCGAAGCCCCAGACAAAGCCAAGGTCATTGACGGCCGTGCCATTGCCGCGCAAATCCAGCGTGAATTGGCGCAGCGCGTTGCTGAATTGAACAAACGCGGGGTCCAACCGGGCCTCGCGTTCGTTCGTGTTGGCGAAGATCCGGCATCCAGGGTTTATGTCGGCCGCAAGGAGAAAACCTGCGCCGAACTCGGCATTTTTTCCGAAATGCACGTTTTGCCCGAAACCGCGGGCGAAAGTGAATTGCTCGCGTTGCTGAAAAAGCTGAACGCCGATTCGCGGCTGCACGGGATTCTGGTCCAGGCGCCGCTGCCGAAACAAATTCGCGAATCGGTTGTCTATTCGGCGGTTTTGCCGCAGAAGGACGTGGACGGTTTTCATCCGGTCAACGTCGGCAAACTGATGCTCGGCGACCCGACCGGCTTTCAACCCTGCACGCCGGCGGGCATCCGCGAACTGCTCGTGCGCTCGAATGTGAAAACCGACGGCGCGGAAGTGGTGATTTTGGGTCGCGGCAACATTGTCGGCAAACCGCTGGCCGCCATGCTCTGCCAGAAGGCCAAAGGCGCGAATGCGACCGTCACGATTTGCCACTCCGGCACCCGCGACATTCCGGCGCATTGCCGGCGCGCGGACATTTTGATTGCCGCGATGGGCGTCGCCGAATTTGTGAAGGCCGACATGGTCAAACCCGGGGCGACGGTGATTGACGTGGGCGTCAACCGCGTGAATGGAAAACTGGTGGGCGATGTGGATTTCGCGCGCGTACAACCCATGGCCGGCAAAATCACGCCCAATCCCGGCGGTGTCGGCCCGATGACCATTGCGATGCTGATGCAAAACACGGTTCGCGCGGCGGAAAACCTTTCTCTGTAGTGGCGGTCTATGACCGCCGGATTTTAGGATAACGAACGGCGGCGCTCACAGAGCGCCGCTACAGCAAAATTAAATTATGAACCCAACCCGAATTCTCCCCGACTTGCAAGCCTCGCTGCTGTGCGAAGAGGTCCGCCAGGAAGCCAACGGAAATTTTTTCATCATCGGCGTCATCAATTTTCTCCGTGTGCCGCAACTGCCCATCGTGGCTGGCCGGCTGTGCGTGTTCAACCGCTGGACGGCGGGCATCGGCCAGTTCACGGAAAATGTCCGGCTCATCGCGCCCGACCAGACGACGGTATTGCGCAAGGGCGAAATGAAATTTGAATTGCGCGAGCCGGGGTTGCATTCGACCAACGTCATGGTCTTCAGCCAGGTCGAATTCAAGGCCGCCGGAACCTATTTTATCGAGGTGCTGGTGGACGACGTGATGAAATTGCGTTATCCCGTGCCGCTGGTTCTCGCGCCGCCGCCGAACCAAAATCCGCCGCCGCCGCCAACAGAGGAAAAAAAGGCATGATGGTAGCAGCGGGCGTCCCGCCTGCCGTAGAGGGCGGCATCTTGCCGCCCGGAACGGATGTCCGGATTTTCCAACGGTCTGCCGGTTTCAATGCCGCTGATTGCGCTTGTATGCGGCGTTCCACCGGGCGGGACGCCCGGTCCCGCATTGCGGGAGCAGGCCGGAGGCCCGCCGCCACGTGTGCACGGATTGATTTTCCCCTCGCTCAATTTGTTTTATACCACTTCCCGATGATAACCGGAACAAATCCAGGCAAGGCGGTTCACGGCGCGCACGGAGTGACGCGCCCTACCCGGAGGTTCGTGGGTAGGGAGGTCGAGCGGGAGTGATACCAATTCCCAGAGACAATCGGTGCAATGGGTAGGGCGGCACTGCCTGCTCGCGATCTATCGGAGCTGCGCCGCCGGGTATGATGGCCGCGCAGCAGCGCGGCCCTACCGTCTGGAATAGGTGCCGATTATTATCGGGAAATGGTATGAGATCGGGTGAGGGGTTTGTTTTTTAAACCCGGTTTAATTTCTGTTAATCTGCGGTTCGATGAGCGCATCCGCTGACACAACTTTTGCCTGGGAACCGTTGACGCCGCGCGGCGTGGCGACTTTTGCGCGCGCCCCGCTCAGCCGTCTGTTGCTCGTGCAATTCGTCGTCGCGTCACTCGCCGCCGCCGCCGGCGTCTGGTTTCTTTCCGATGGCTGTTTCCCGACCGTGCGCGCCGCCATTCGAAATTTGCCGGTCGCCGGCGAAATTCGCGCGGGCCGGCTGGATTGGCCCGGCCACGCGCCGCAACTCCTCGCCGAAGGCCGGTTTCTCGCGTTTATGGTTGACCCGAATCACAGCGGCCAGATCCATTCACCCGCCGACGCGCAAATTGAATTCGGACGGGAATCCGTCCGGATTATTTCACTGCTCGGTTACACGGAACAGGATTATCCGCGCGACTGGATCGTGAGTTTCAACCGCACGGACATGGAACCGCTTTGGGGCGCCTGGGAGCCGGAACTGCTGGCCATTGCAGTTTTGGCCGCGGTGGCCGGCCTGATGCTGGCGTGGGCGGTGTTGGCGGCGATTTATCTGTTGCCGGTCCGGCTCATCAGTTTCTTCGCGAACCGTGATTTGAATTTTCGCGGCAGTTGGAAGCTGGCGGGTGCGGCGTTGATGCCGGGCGCCTTGCTGCTGACCGCCGCGATTGTGCTTTATGGTTTTGCCGTGCTCGATCTGGTCCAATTTTGTTTCATCTTCGCCGCGCATTTCGCGCTCGGCTGGATTTATATGTTTCTCAGCCAGCTTTTTTTGCCGCGAATTGATTCCGCATTGCCCAAAGGCAACCCATTTGCGCCCTCCTGATTGTAGCGGCGCTCTGTGAGCGCCGATGAATTTTGCGGCAAAACCGGCGTAGCGGCTTCTCGGCAGAGAGCCGCACTCTTCAATTGGCTGGAGAAATGCGGCGGTCTCCCGGGATTGTCTCAAAACTTGTAGCAGCGGACGTGAGTCCGCTCCAATCTCATGCAAAACCCGGTAAAAGTGAGCCGACTCACGTCGGCTGCTACGATGAAAGGATGTTTCCCGACCGCCGCTGCAACAGCCACCCGGCACACTCCTGGAGAAATTACGAATTGGAATTTATTGCATAAGCCGGGAGTAAAATCCCGGCTTTTTATTTAACAAAAAGGGCTTGGCAATTTTCAGGGAAGGCGTAAAAGGAAATGTTGTACTAAAAGTTTCAGGAGCAAAACCATGAAAACAAAAACCTCCATTGCGAGAACAACCTGCCCGAAAACAGTGGCCGGACGTTTAAGAACCGCCTGCGCCACGAGGTTGCTGGCACTCCTGCTGCTCTTGACGCTGCCTGCCGTGGTGCAAGCCCAATTCAATTACACGACCAATAACGGCACGATTACCATCACCGGATACACCGGTCCCGGCGGTGTGGTGACCATCCCCAGCACGATCAATGGCCTGCCGGTCACCACTATCGGATACTTTGCGTTCAATTATTGCACCAACCTGACCAGCGTCACAATCCCAAACACCGTCACCAGCATCCGGGACGAAGCGTTTTATCTGTGCTACGGCCTGACCAACGTCACAATCCCGAACAGCGTCACTAGTATCGGGTACTCGTCGTTCGCGGCCTGCGGCCTGACCAGCGTCACAATCCCCAGCAGTGTCACCAACATTGGGGACTGTGCATTCTGTCAATGCTCCGGACTGCTCGCAATAACGGTGGATACAAACAATCCAGCCTATCATAGTGTTGCCGGGGTCTTGTTCAACAAAAGCCAGACCATGCTCATTCAATATACGTTGGGCAAAGGTGATGGGAGTTACACGGTTCCGAACAGCGTCACCAACATCGGGATCCTTGCGTTTTGTCCGTGCTACAGTCTGACCAACATCACGATCGGCAACAACGTTACCAGCATCGGAGTTGAGGCGTTTTGGGGTTGCAGCAGTTTAAACGGCGTCACGATCCCCGCCAGTGTCACCAAAATCGGGGACTATGCGTTTGCTTGGTGCAACAGAATGACGGCAATCACGGTGGAGGCAGCAAATTCCTTCTATATAAGTGTGGGTGGGGTGTTGTTCAACAAAAGCCATACCACGCTCATCGAATATCCAGGGGGCAGCAAAGCGGGAAGTTACACGATTCCCGCCAGCGTCACCAATATCGAGGGCAATGCGTTCGCTGGGTGCTACAGTCTGACCAACATCATCATCGGCAACAGCGTTACCAGCATCGGATATGGGGCGTTCTATTCCTGCATCGGTCTGACCAGCGTCACGATCCCCGCCAGTGTCGCCAAAATCGGGGACTATGCGTTTGCTTGGTGCACCGGCCTGAGCACGATAACGGTGAATGCGTCTAACACGGTCTATAGCAGTGTGGATGGTAGCTTGTTCAACAAAAGCCATACCACGCTCATCGAATATCCAGGGGGCAGCAAAGCGGGAAGTTACACGATTCCCGCCAGCGTCACCAATATCGAGGGCAATGCGTTCGCTGGGTGCTACAGTCTGACCAACATCACCATCGGCAACAGCGTTACCAGCATCGGATATGAGGCGTTCGTGGCTTGCTCCAGCCTGGCCAGCATCACGATTCCAAGCAGCGTAAGCAGCATCGGGTCGTGGGCGTTCAGTAGCTGCACCAGCCTCATAGGAGTCTATTTCCATGGTAACGCCCCAAGCCTCGGTTCGGATGTGTTCGACTATGACAACAATGCGACGGTCTATTACATGCCCAGAACCACGGGCTGGGGCACTACGTTTGGCGGTCGTCCGACCGCCCTATGGACGCCAGCTTTGATCGTCTCGCCAAGCAAAACGACGGCCTATGGATCTGTTATGGTGGGAACGACAAGGGACCTGCCATTCAAAGTGTCCAACGTGGGCGCATCCGCCATTTCGGGCACTGCAAGCGTTGCTTCTCCGTTCAGCGTGGTCAGCGGCGGCAGTTACACGCTGGCTCCCGGCCATTCCACAAACACGACGATTCGCTATGCGCCGACGTCGGCCGGCAACAATACCGCGAATGTGACCTTTACCGGTGGCAACGGCGCCACGGTAACGGTGACAGGCTCGGCACCCGCCGATCCGACGCCCACAAGCGGCACGATTATCGGGCGCGTGATGCGTTCGGATGATCAGACGGCGCTCAACAATGTCTCGATCACCGCCGTTGGGCCGGGCAGTTGGTTTGATAACAGTGCTGGGACGGTTTCGGGTGTCATCGCCGGTCAAGCGGGCAGTTTTTCCATCTCCGGTCTTGCGCCGTTCGCGCATTACCACGTTCTCGCCAGTGCCCCCGGCCAGCAGTTTGAGTTCGCCGAACTGACCAACGTGAACGTGCAGGCCGGTCAAACAACCACGGTCAATATCCAACTGACACCCGTTCCTCCACCCAGCCAACCCCCAACATTGACTCCAGAGCAAACTCCGGTTGTTTTGGTGAGAGGCACAGGATCTGATAAGGATTGGTCGGCAGGTGAAAGCGGCTATTGGTCGGCGATTCGATCAGCTCTTATTGGACAGGGATTTCAACAGGTATGGGACTGCAATCAGCCGGATAACGATCCGGATTTCCCCATTTACAGCGGCCAAGGGCATGTGATCAATGGGGAACGCGAGATTTGGCTGAATGCGGTCGCTCTCGATTACTTCATCAGGCAAAAGGCGGAACAATTCAACCGGGACAAGGGATATTATCCACCTACTATCAATATCGTGGCGCACAGCATGGGTGGACTGATTACGCGTAGCGCAATGATTGACGGCAGTTTTTCTTTAGTCAGTTCCAATGGCAAGTGGGTCAGAATCAAAGTGAACAAGGTCGTGATGCTGGCCACACCGAACGCGGGAACTGCGATAGCCGATATCGGCATTGATACCGGGCTTAATTCTGATTTCTACTACGCTCTGACGGGTTGGCAACTTGCCTGGCCGGCAACAAAGGACTTAACAACTTATTATATTCAGGAAACATTTAATGGATCTTACCCGTGGCCCGCCGGGGTTAAACTTTACCTGCTAGGTGGGGGCGGAGGTTTGGGTTCGAGTAGCTTTACCCTTCGGACAGGTGGTCGGGCATTGGCTGGTATCCCTGGCGCTCTCCCACCGGTAAACCTGTTCCTCCCGCCTGAGCAGGTGAATGATGGCGCTGTCACATGGCCGAGTGTTCAAGGAAAATTTTACAAGCGATCACTGCCGTTCATGGAACTGCAACAGTTCACGAGCGTCTCACTCACACCATCGGGTTCTCCATCATTCTTCGCCGATTTAGATCACTTTGAAATCTTGGACGCGCCGGACGTTGCGACTTGGGTTATTGGTGACCTTAAAGGGACTTTGTTGAGCAGTGCGATTCCGCGCAATAACGCCCCGGTCAACGAACCCGATGGTTCATCGAAAGCAGGGACCAATTCCCTGCCAATGCAGCAGATCGAGCAATTTAGCAGCACGCTTTCCCCAGGCAGGACAAACGAGATCGCGGTAATTTCAGATGCCGACACGACACTGGAATTTGATTTGCTCGCCAGTGCCACAAACATTGTGCTGCGTCTAAAAAATCCCGCCGGAACGATAATTGATTTCAATACACCGGGGTCGAATACGAACGTCCAATATTCAGCATTTGTCGGTGTCAGCAACACACTGATGGTGAACTATAAGATCAATAATCCTATAGCAGGTATCTGGAAGGTGATTGTGGACGGCGCTTCCTTGACGACAACACAAGCCATGTACAACCTGATGGCCTTTGGCGATTCCAGTGTGGCATTGATCCCGCAGACCGATCCTTTGTTCAGCCAGGGACAAGACGTGATGGTGTCCTGCGCGCTGGCCGACTTGAGCACCAATCCAGCCATGCCGATGGTGAACGCATCCATCACGGCAACAATCAAGTTGCCGGATGGCTCGTCCACCAACTTGACTGTGTTTGACGATGGCTGGCACAACGATGGCGCAGCCAATGACGGCGTTTATGGAGCAATGCTGGCGAACGTGCAGCAGGCGGGAACGTATTCGATTGCCTATCGGGCCACCGGTACGAATGCCCAAGGGCAAGCCTTGCAACGCGTGGCGACCGGGACGTTCAGCGTTTCCTCCGGGCATGGGAGTTTATGGGGCGATCCGGTTTATGAATACCTGGACACCGATGGGGACGGCATCGCGGACTTTCTCGAAGTCAAATGCTGGGTGAATCCAACCGCGGCCGGCAACTACATTCTTGCCGGCGACTTGGTGGATGCCAGCGGCACGCATCGGTTCTCGAAGTCAGCGGCATTCGCTGCGGATGGCAGCGGACCGGCCACGGTGACGCTGATTTTCGATCTGGCCGAAATGCTAACGGCGGGCGCGCGAGGGACTCTTCACATCGAGGATCTGCAACTATTTGAAGTCACCAGCACCGGCACGGCCTGGCTTGACGCTTACCAGGGTTCGTCGGTCGTTGACATTCAACCTGCTAAAGCCATCAACGTCAGCCCGCTGAACCTGGCGACAAATGTAGCGCGAACTGTGGATTTGCAATGGACCGATGGCGGCGGGGCCAGCAACTACGATGTGTACTTCGGGACCAACGCGGCGAGTTTGCCGCTCATGACCAACCAGACCGGCACAACTTACGACCCGGGAACATTGGCGTACAACAAAACGTATTATTGGCGGATAGACGTAAAAAACGCTTTTGGCACCGAGCAGGGTGACACGTGGTCTTTCACGACTTTGGCGCTGTATTATACTTGCACGACCAATAACGGCACGATCACCATCACGGGATACACCGGTCCCGGCGGTGCGGTGACAATTCCAGACACGATCAATGACCTGCCGGTCACCAGCATTGGAAACTTTGCGTTCTATAATTGCACCAACCTGACGAGCGTCACGATCCCCGACAGCGTCACCAACATCGGTGGCTGGGCGTTCGCTTTCTGCACCAGTCTGACCAGCGTTACGATCGGCAACAGCGTCACCAACATCGGGGACTATACGTTCGCCTTCTGTATAAATCTGACCGGCATCATTATCCCTGACAGCGTCACAAATATCGGGGATGGGGCGTTCTTTTCCTGCACCAGCCTGACCAGCGCCACGATCGGCAACAGCGTCACCAGCATCGGGGACTATGCGTTCTATTCCTGCACCGGCCTGACAGGAGTCTATTTTCATGGGAACGCCCCTAGCGCTGATTCGTCTGTTTTCTACAGTGACAACAATGCGACCGTTTATTTCTTGTGGGGGAAGACCGGCTGGGGGACGACTTTTGGCGGTCGTCCGACCGTGCTTTGGAACCCGGAAGCCCAATTCAATTACACGATCAATAACGGCACGATTACCATCACGGGATACAACGGTCCCGGCGGTGCGGTCACAATCCCAGACACGATCAATGACCTGCCGGTCACCAGCATCGGGGACGGGGCATTCTCTTGGTGCCCCAACCTGACCGATGTCATAATCGGCAACAGCGTCACCAACATTGGGGACTGGGCGTTCTCTGGTTGCGACAGCTTGACCAACATCACGATCGGCAACAACGTCACCAGCATCGGATATGATGCGTTCTATTACTGCACCAGCCTAATCAGCGTCATGATCCCTGACAGTGTCACCAACATCGGGGACAATGCGTTCGCTTGGTGCACCGGCCTGAGCACGATAACGGTGAATGCGTCTAACACGGTCTATAGCAGTGTGGATGGTAGCTTGTTCAACAAAAACCAGACTACGCTCATCCAATATCCGGCGGGCAAAGCCGAAAGCATTTACACGGTCCCCGACAGTGTTACCACCATCGGGTTCGCGGCGTTCGCTGGCTGTAGCAGCCTAACTAGCGTCACAATCCCCGTCAGTGTCACCAACATCGGCGACGATGCGTTCAATTACTGCACCGGCCTGACCAACATCACGATTCCAAACAGTGTCACCAACATCGGAGATAGGGCGTTCTCCGGCTGCTACAGCCTGACCAACATCACGATCGGCAACAGTGTCACCAGCATCGGAGATGGGACGTTTGATTCCTGCTCCAGCCTAACCAGCGTCACGATCCCTGACAGCGTCACCAACATCGGGGACTATGCGTTCTATTCTTGCACCAGCCTGACCAACATCACGATTCCCAACAGCGTCACCAGCATCGGGGACTATGCGTTCTCTGGCTGCTACAACCTGACCAACATCACGATCGGCAACAGTGTCACCACCATCGGGGATGGGGCGTTCTATTACTGCACCAGTCTGACCAACATCACGATTCCAAACAGCGTCACCAGCATCGAGGGCTGGGCGTTCTCTAGCTGCTACAACCTGACCAACATCACGATCGGCAACAGCGTCACAAACATCGGGGATGGGGCGTTCTATTACTGCACCGGCCTGAGCACGATAACGGTGAATGCGTCTAATTCGGTCTATAGCAGTGTGGATGGGGTTTTGTTCAACAAGAGCCAGACCATGCTCATCAACTGTCCTGGGGGCAAATCTGGAAGCTACACGATCTCCAACAGCGTCACCACCATCGGAAATCTTGCGTTCTATAATTGCACCAGCCTGACCAGCGTCACGATCGGCAACAGTGTCACCAGCATCGGAGATGGGACGTTTGATTCCTGCTCCAGCCTAACCAGCGTCACGATCCCTGACAGCGTCACCAACATCGGGGACTATGCGTTCTATTCTTGCACCAGCCTGACCAATATCACGATTCCCAACAGCGTCACCAGCATCGGGGACTATGCGTTCTACGCCTGCTCTAGCCTAACCAGCGCCACAATACCAAACAGCGTCACCACTATTGGAGATAGGGCCTTTGATTCCTGCTCCAGCCTGACCAGCGTCACAATACCAAACAGCGTCACCACCATCGGAGATGAGGCGTTTGAGTCCTGCTCCAGCCTAACCAGCGTCACGATCGGCAACAGTGTCACCAGCATCGGGAACTATGCATTCGCCTTCTGCACCTGTCTGACCGGCATCATGATCCCCGACAGCGTCACCACCATCGGGTACGATGCGTTTCGTCAGTGCATCAGCCTAACCAGCGTCACGATCGGCAATAGCGTCACAAACATCGGGGACTATGCGTTCTATTCCTGCACCAGTCTGACAGGAGTCTATTTCAAGGGTAATGCCCCTAGCGCTGATTCGTCTGTTTTCTACAGTGACAACAATGCGACCATTTATTACTTGCCGGGGACCACAGGCTGGGAGAACTTTGCCCTGTGGACTGGTGTTACGACGGTGCTATGGAATCCGCAGGTGCAGAGCGATGTCAGTTTTGGCGTGCGGACGAATCAATTTGGATTCAACATCACCGGCAGCAGCAACCTGGTCATCGTAGTGGAAGCCTGCACGAATCTGGCCAATCCCGTCTGGTCTCCGGTGGGAACCAACACCCTCACCGGTGGCTCGTCCTATTTCAGCGATCCTGACTGGACGAATTATCCCGGCCGTTTCTACCGCCTCCGCTCGCCGTGAACTGATTATCGGGGTTCCGCCGTGCGAATCCAGCGCGCGCGATTCGCAGAAACAATTACCAATCGGTTGCGGAAGTCCGTTTGGTCGAGGTAAAGGCGCACGGTCAATCAAGCCGCGCCAACGGCGGCGATTTCCGTGTGTAGAACGGAACGGCGGGCGTAATCCAAAGCCGCCTGAATATCCGCGCGCTTCAGTTCCGGGTAGCCGTGCAGAACGGAATCCCACGTTTCATTTTCGGCCAGTTGCTCCAGAATGGCCGTCACGGAAATTCGCGTGCCTTTAATGACGGGCTGGCCTCCACAAACGCGCGGGTTGATTTCAATTCGTTCGCTCATGCCTTGAATTATACCCTAAGGGCATAAAAATGACAACCCGCTCAACCGCGGCTTTATCGGGCGGTGACGCCGTGATTAAGATCAAGATTAGGATCAGGATTAAGATGAAGACCGACTTCATTGACACCCGCGTCAATGGCCTTTAGCCTCTGCGCACCATGTCGAAACTGCCGTTTGAACTCCTGCTGGCCCTGCGTTATCTGCGGCCCAAACGGACATTCGTTTCCATCATCACGCTCATCTCCATCGTCGGCGTCGCCCTCGGCGTTGCCGTGCTCATCATTGTCATCAGCGTGATGAGCGGGTTCGACCACGACCTGCGCGAAAAAATCCTCGGCTTCAACGCGCATATTGTGGTCTACAACAACCGCGGCAACAACCACAGTACGATGTTGGACTATGCCCGGATTGCGAACATCATCGCGTCCAATAAAAATGTGCGCAGCGTCTCGCCGGTGGTGATGGGCAAGGTGTTGGTGGAAACGCAGCCGGAGACCAACCAGCAAGCTGCGGTGGATGCGCCGATTCTGCGTGGCGTGGACCCGCGAACCGGTGGCAACATGAGTGTTTTGCCGCAAAGCATGCTGGAAGGAAAATTCGATCTGAGCGGTCGCGGCGTGGTCATCGGCAGCGAGTTTGCCCGCAACCTGCGGCTTCACGTTGGCGACCGGCTGTCCATTTATTCGCCGCACGATATCGAGCAGATGCACAAAAACCGCGGCAAGGAAAACGAAGAGGCCATTTTGCCGGAGGATTATGAAGTGCGCGGCATTTACGACGTGGGCTACTACGAATTCAATAGCTTGTTCATCGTCACGTCGCTGGAGAACGCGCAGGATTTGTATGATCTGGGGGATTCCGTGCATGATTTGGAGGTGATGTTGAAAGATCCTTACTCGGCGACGGAAGTGAAATGGCAATTGGAGCAAACGCTCGGCGATGAATTCGTCGCATACACTTGGATGGAACAAAATTCCACCATTCTCAATGCCCTTATCGTTGAGAAAAACGTCATGTTTTACCTGTTGTTTTTCATCGTCCTCGTCGCCGCGCTGTGCATCCTCAGCGCGCAAATCACGTTCGTCGTCCAAAAAACGCGCGAAATCGGGATGCTCAAGGCGATCGGCGCGACGAATCTCCAAATCTCCGGGGTCTTTCTCAGTCAAAGCGCCATCATCGGCGTGCTCGGCGTGCTCGCGGGTTACGGCCTCGGCATCCTCGCGCTGACTTACCGGAACGGATTCCTGCATTTCATGAACCATCTGACCGGCTGGGAACTTTTCCCCGCCTCCATTTACGGCTTCAGCGAGTTGCCGGCGATCATTGACACCCGCGACATCGCGCTGATTTGCGGCAGTTCGTTTGTCATCTGCATTCTCGGCGGCGTGCTGCCCGCGTGGCGCGCCGGACGGTTGAAACCCGTGGAGGCGCTGCGTTATGAATAAAATGGGAAACATCGAACATCGAACGCCGAACGCCGAACGCCGAATGGCCGACTCGATGACGCTTGGTTCGATGTTCAGAGTTCGATGTTCAGAGTTCGATGTTTCTCTTTTTCCCAACGGAGGTTTGGCGTGAGCGAACCGCTTCTTTCCGCCCGCGCCCTCGCCAAAACCTACACCCTGGGCAAACGCGCGCTCGAGGTGTTGCGCGGCGTCAATCTCGACGTGGCGCGCGGCGAATTTCTGGCCTTGCGCGGCGCGTCCGGTGCCGGCAAAAGCACGCTGCTCCATCTCATTGGCGGACTTGACACGCCCAACGCGGGTGAAATCCATTTTGCCGGGCAGAACCTGGCCGCATTCTCCGAGAGTGAGCTGGCGTTTTTCCGCAACCACCGCGTCGGTTTCGTTTTTCAGTCGTATCATTTGTTGCCGGAACTCAATGCGCTCGAAAATGTCTGTCTGCCGGCACGAATGGCCCGGACTCCCGTTGGCAAGGCCGGGGCGCGCGGACGCGAATTGCTCGCCTGGGTTGGTCTTAAGGACCGCATGGATCACAAGCCCTACGAGCTTTCCGGCGGCGAACAGCAGCGCGTGGCCATTGCCCGCGCGCTCATCAACGAGCCGGAACTGCTCCTGGCCGATGAACCGACCGGCAATCTCGATTCGCACACCGGCGGTGAAATCATCGAGTTGCTCAAGAATCTCCGCGCCGAAAAACAGACCACGCTGGTTATTGCCACGCACGACGCGAATGTTGCGGCGCATGCGGAGCGGGTGGTGGAACTGGCGGACGGGCAGATTGCGTGATGCGTGATGCGTGAATCGAACAGGTGCCATTCACGCATTACGTGTCACGTTTCATTTGGCGGGGCACAATCGTAAATGCGATGAATCAGGAATACTGGGAACAACGCTATCAAACCGGGGAAATGAGTTGGGAAAAGGGCGCGCCCTCGCCGGGACTGGTGGATTTTCTGGCCGCGCGTCCCGACTTGCCCCGTGGAACGGTTTGTGTGCCCGGCTGCGGCACGGGCCATGACGTTCGCGTCTGGGCGCAGGCAGGCTTCGATGCCTTCGGCTGTGACATCGCACCGAGTGCGATCCGGCTGGCCACGGAGAGAACAAAAGCTACCGGATTCGCGGCGAGATTCCAATTGGCCGACTTCCTGCGCGACGAACCGCCGGTTTTGTCCGACTGGATTTTTGAACATACGCTGTTTTGTGCCATCAAACCCGAAGAGCGCGATGATTACGTCCGGGCTGTGTTGCGCTGGCTCAAGCCGGGCGGCGATTACCTGGCGGTGAACTATATGATTGTGGACGCGGATGAAGGTCCTCCGTTTCCCGTGACGCGCGACGAGTTGTGGCGGCGATTCTCGCCGCATTTCGAATTGGCTGCGGACTGGGTGCCTCGTTCGTATCCCAACCGCATCGGGCGCGGCGGATGTTCTGGTGGCGGGGTGCGACACAAAAGCCCGTTGAAAAACAGTAGTTTGGCGACTAGTTTGTCTCTTAGTTATGCTTGAAAATCGTGATTACATGCGCCAGCCGGAGTACGGCCGACGCCTGTCGGTGACCGTGGCATTGCTGATTATCAACGCAGCGGTGTTTGTGACCGAATTGGTAGCTTTGAATCTTCCTCGAAGTATTGAATTCGAAAACCATTATCTGGCGTTGAGCCTGACTGGTCTGGAGCACGGCTTTGTCTGGCAGTTGCTGACGTTTCAATTCATGCACGCCGGCTGGATGCACCTGATCTTCAATTCTCTGGCCATTTATTTTTTCGGATGCCCGGTGGAAACCGCCTTGGGCCGCCGCCATTTTTTGACACTTTATTTGTCCGCTGGAATCATCGGCGGCCTTGTGCAAATGCTCTTCGCGTTTTTGCTGCCATCCTTTAACAGTGCAGTCGTTGGTGCGTCGGCAGGCGCGTCCGGCTTGGTCGCGGCTTTTGCCATCCTGCACTGGGAAGAGCGGTTCAACCTGCTGATTTATTTCATTCCCGTTTCCATGACAGGCAAAACCCTGCTTGCGGTCAGCCTCGGACTTGCGTTCCTCGGCATATTGACTCCCAACAGCGGCATCGCCAACGCTGCGCATCTCGGAGGCATCTTGACGGGCGGATTTTACGTGCGCCTGTTCATTCAAGACCAATGGTCACACTGGAAATTCCCCATCCGCCGCGCCGCGTCCCGCGAGCTGGTCGGCACCCGCGCGGGCAAAAGCTCGTTCTGGCGTTCGGCGGCCAACAAACCGGACGAAGAGCTGTCCACCGATGAATTTGTGAAAAGCGAAGTGGACCCCATCCTCGACAAAATTTCCCGGCACGGCATCCACAGCCTGACCGAACGCGAGCGGCAAATCCTCGAAAAAGCCCGCGAGCGAATGGCGAAACACTAAGTTGGTCGAAGGTCGAGAGTCGAGGGTCGAGAGCCAGACTCCTCGCCGTGCTCCAGCACTCGACTCTCGACTCTCGCCCTTCGACTCCTTACCCTTTTGGGCCATGATCACGCGCTACTCACGCCCCGAAATGCGGGCCATCTGGACGGACGAAAACAAGCTCCGCCTCTGGCTCCAAATCGAACTCCTCGCCAGCGAGGCGCTCGTCAAGCAAGGCGTCGTGCCCAAGGCCGACTTCGCCAAAATCAAAGCCGGCGCCGATAAATGGTCCGCTGACCTGCCCGGTCTCGTCGCCCGCCAAAAAGAATTGGAGAAAACGCTCAATCATGATGTCATCGCCTTCACCACCGCCGTCGCCGAAAAAATCAAAGACCGCGCCAGCCGCTGGTTTCACTTTGGCCTTACCAGCAGCGACGTGGGCGACACCACCTGCGCCGTGCAAATGGTTCAGAGCGCCGACATTCTCATCGCTGATGTAAAGGCGTTGCGCAAAATCATCGCGCGGCGTGCGCGAGAAAGTCAATTCATGCCCTGCATCGGTCGCAGCCATGGCATCCACGCCGAGCCGACCACCTTCGGCCTCAAGCTCGCGCTCATGCACGACGAATTCGGCCGCGCACTCGAACGCCTCGAACGCGCCCGTGAAGTCGCTGCCGTCGGTAAACTCTCCGGTGCCGTCGGCACCAGCGCTCACCTGTCCCCGAAAGTCGAATCCGCTGTGTGCAAACAACTCGGCCTGCGACCCGCGCCGATTGCCACACAGGTCGTCCAGCGCGACATCCATGCCGAATTTCAAACCACGCTTGCCCTCGTCGGCGCGAGCATCGAGCGTTGGGCCGTCGAATTCCGCCACCTTCAGCGCACCGAGGTGCTGGAAGCCGAGGAACCATTCACCAAAGGCCAGAAAGGCAGCAGCGCCATGCCGCACAAGCGCAATCCCATCACCTGGGAACGTCTTACCGGCCTCGCCCGCGTGCTGCGCGGCAACGCCATTGCCGCGCTGGAAAACGTCGCCCTCTGGCACGAACGCGACATCAGCCACAGCAGCGTCGAGCGCATCATCTTCCCCGACTCCTGCACGCTGCTCGACTACATGTTCGGCCTGCTCACGCGCCTGATGGACGGTCTCAACGTTTATCCGGAGAACATGAAGAAGAATCTCGGCCTGAGCCTCGGCATGTGGAATTCGCAGACCGTCCTGCTGGCGCTCATCAAAAAAGGCCTGTCGCGGGAAGCCGCCTACCAACTGGTCCAGGATGCGGCGATGAAGACCTGGGAAGTCAAACACGCCGGTCGCGACGACGCCAATTTTGTCGAAGTCCTGAAGGCCGACCCCGCCGTGGCGAAACATTTCAAGAAAGGCGAACTGGAGAAACTCTGCACGCTTGAGTTCCATTTCAAGGAAGTAAAGAACCGGTTCAAGAAACTGGGGCTGTAGCCGCCGACGTGAGGAGGCGGAATAGTTTAATCACGGATGGACATGGATAAACACTGATGAACAAAGCCGTTGCTCTCCCCTTTTAGGAAGCAAATACTCTTTTGCGATGAACTTCAACCGCATAGCTGAAGCTGCTTGTCGGCTGAACCGGATCACTGCCCGACGTTTCGAGGATTATGTGTGTCTTCTGCAATTTCATTGCGAGACGCTTCATCTTGGCGCATTGGCTTGGGCAACTGCCGGACGATCACTTCCCGAAGACGCAGTTGACCTGATTGCGCTGGCTCGCCGTTTTACTTGCTACGCGCCGAACGAGATTCCATCTGATTGGCTGGCTGACCGTTCCCGCTTACAGGCGATGAAACTAGGGTGGCTGCACGCCTGTTGTGAAGCAGAGTCACTGATCGCAAAACTTCCACCCGAAGAGGTCGGTTGCCTGTATCTCGACGCGGCCGGCAAACCCGTCTGCCCCGACCCGGCGTCGCCGGAATTTCCGAAACTCACGCGCTACTACGGCAGCATCAAAGGCGCATGGCCGCGCATTGTGGAAAGCTAAAACTAACGGTTGTCATGGCAAAACATTTCAAGCCCGGCGAACTCGAAAAACTCTGCTCGCTCGATTTCCATTTCAAGGAAGTGAACAGCCGGTTCAGGAAACTGGGGCTGTGATACACTGACATCATGGAACTGAAGGAACAATCGTTCGCACCGACGCTGGCCCACAAGCTGGGCGATGTTCCGCATGTTTCCGGGTTGTTGCGCCGCATCGCGCAACTCAGTGGCGCGGGCGAACGGGTCGCCGATTGGTTGCTCAAGGTCGCCATCGCGCGCGGCGCGAATCACTACCGGCGGGACTTCGATCCAACATTGCCGCCGGACTTGCCCGCCATTGGCGACGAAGAAATTGGCGTGGCCCTTTGCCTCGGCCAGAATCCTTACAACTTGGACTCTTTGCGCGTAGCTGCGCAGTTCCTGAGTTCACCGCGCATCAATGCCGAACGCCTCTGCCGCCTCGCCGTTCAGGAACGGTGTGAACCGGTGTTGCTGCACATCGCCGAGGTCGCCAAAAAATACGCGCCGGAACAAGAGCCGTGGGCTTCCCTGCGAAATCATCTTCGCCCACGACGAGTGCCGCGCACGGATGCTTTGCCACACTGGACGCGCCTCGTCAGCCACACCGGGATTACGCGAGAAGGCCCACCGCGCACCGACTGGTTGTGCCGCCATGAATAACCCACTGCACATTCTTCAGACGCTCGACCGCCACCTGACCAAACCGGCGGAAATCACGATCTTTGGGCGCGCGGCCCTCGCTCTGGGTTTTCAAAACAGCCTGGCGGAGTTCGCCACCACGCACGACGTTGACGCCATCCTCTCGCTTTCGTGGCTCGCGGCCGAAGGCGAAAACCTGGATTTCTGGCAGGCCCAGCAGCAAGCCAATGTCGAACTGGAATCGGAAGGACTCTACATCACTCACCTCTTCCGCGAATTGGAAATCATTCTCACACCCGATTGGCTGCCCCGGCGCATGCGGGTTTCGCTGGAACTCCAACGCCTGACTGTTTTCCGGCCGTCCACGCTCGATCTGGTTCTCACGAAAATGATGCGCGGCGATGAGAACGACCTTGCCGACATCCAGTTCCTGCTCCAACAGGAAGCGATCACCGCCGAACAACTCCGCGCTGTTTTTGCGCGCGCCCGCGTGCCGGATGTGCCCGAAATCCGTGAATTGTTTCAAGCCGTGCAACCGAAAGTGCTCGCGCTCGCCAAACCACATTAACACCAATGCCCAAATTCGCCCCGCCTCCGCCCGTCGCACCCGAAACCTGGCGCGCACTGCTCACCGCCGCCTCTGACTTTGCCGCGCTCGAACCGTGGGAATGCATGTATGACAGTGATGTCGTCGGCCTGATTGATCCCGCCACCGGCGAGACGCGCATTGCCGCCGTGCTCGGCAATGCTGGGGAGGTGTTTGCCGCCGTTTTCTACCGCCGCGCCGCCGGGTTGCGCTGGATTCTCCAGATGCTCAACGACGCGCCTGACCCCAAAGACCTGAACAACGCTGACGGCATTGATTGTCTCAAGCTCGAATTCGTTCCCAAACGCGAACTGTGCAAGGAAGACCTGGCCATGCTCAAAGCCGCCGGATTCAAACCGGCTGGCAAAGGTTCCATCTGGCCGCAATTCCGCTCGTCCGACCCCGGCTGGCTTCCCTGGCATATCAACCAAGCCGAGGCCAGCCAGCTCCTCGCCGACCTCCCGCGCCTCGTGAACGTCGTTGAAGTAGGCAGTCAGCGCGCAGCGTGCCCGGACAATCTCCGTCATCATACCCACGGGATACGCGCCCGAACCGACGGCGGGATCGCAGACGGTGATGGCGGCGAGCTTTTCGTCAATGATCCGGGCGTGTTTTTCAATGGTGGCTGGCATCTTGATGGAATACTTCGCATCCACCGCCTCGTAGTGGGAGATTTGTTCGCCGAGGCGGATGAAGGTTTCAATGTCCTTGTGAGGAACAATTCCCTTGTCCGTGTTAAGCGCGGTGTCGAGGTAGTTGATAAGGCACTCTTGACACTGGTAGTGGACAATTTCGCGCGGGGTGTAGAATGAGCCAAGACCTTTGCGGCGGTTTTCCTCAATCAGATTCTCAAAGACCTTGCCGAGCATTTCAGGGTCAATGGCCACTTCCTTTTCCAGCGGCTCGGCTTCGTTGACGGTGAAGTTGTAGCGGTCAAACACGTCGAGCACGCCCGTGCCGGTGATAAGTTCTTCAAAGCGTTCGGTATTCGTGAAAAGGCGGTTTGGCAAAACGATGTCGGTCTTGCGCCAGTCGTAATCGGCCAGCGGCTCGAATAATCCACCATTCAGGAACGGGATACGGCATTTGAAGTGGTTGCACCACGCTTCATGGCCACGGTCGGTCGCCAGCGTGTCGTAAAAAAGCGGTTCGAGAACGTCGTTAAAGAAATTGTCGTAAGCGCCATAGTCGTCACGGACGAGCCGCCGGAAGAAATCATGCGGGCCAGTGCCCCAATCCTGACCTTTGGCCACACCGAGCCAGCCTTTCTTTTGCAGAAAATAGAGGAACACAATCTGGCCCATAAGCTTTTTGGCGAAGTCAACGGTGCTGACATTCTTTTCCTTGAACTCGTCTCCGATGCTTTTGTCCTTGGCCGCGAGCTTCTTTAGTTCCTTCTCAATCTCCTCAAACAGCGCACGATACTTGATGAAAAATTCATCGGTGACAGTTTCGACGCTGAAGGCTTCCTCTATTTTCGCAAGCGGCGGTTTGGTCTCGGTGTCTTGCAACAAGTCGAGAAACCGGCTTTGCGCGGTATGGCAACTTTCATTTTCGCCGACGATGTAAGAAAAACGGCGGGCAGGCGTGAGGCGTTCCTCGACGGCGATTTTTCCAGTCTTGGGGTCGCGCTTGGATTCGTATTCCATGCGGACAAACGAAAACCGCCACGAACGCGCGTCGGGCGAAACGAAGGCGACGAGTCCGGCCTTCCATCTGCGTTCGCAGAATACGTCGGCAGTTTTTATGGGCGGAGTTCGCGCGGGTGGTCTTGCGCGCCGTGTAGAATACGAGAGATGATGATGTTCCTGCCGACGATGCGGAAGAAGATTTTATAGGGGAAGCGGTGGGTCAGAACGCGGCGAAAACCACGGTAGTAAAGCGGGAAACGTTCGGGATCGGCTTCCAGGCGCAGAAGGGCTTCGGCGTGGTCGGCAAGAAATTCATCGCCCAGTCCGGGACATCGTTCCTCATACCAGTCGTGCGCGCGGCGGAGGTCAGACTTGGCTTTGGGCCGGATGGTGACGGTCCAACTCACCGGCGGGATTCGCGGATCTGCCGGAAGACATGGCGCCAAGGCTCGCCGGGGCTGGGGTCGCGCTCGAAATCAGCGAGCGCCTCGTCAAGCGCCTGCCGTTCGGCGGGCGTGGGTGAACCGCCGTCCAGCAGGTCGGCTTCGTGGAGTTCGGCGAGCCGGACGAAAAGCTGGGAGCGGTCGCTGACAGTCAGCCTTGGAAGTTCTTCAAGGATTTGCGCTTTGCTCATAACATGAATCTAGCGCGGTTGAGACCTTCCCGCAAGCATGGCGTGGAGAGGAATACTTTGAAATCCATTGCGGAATGCGCTTGCGGGCTTCTTCCAAGGGGATGCGCTCGCCGCGATCCAGTTCGGCCAGCCCTTCCTCCACCGCCTGCCGGAATTCCAGTTCGTAAATCGCGTCAACGAGTGTGGCATCCGGTGGCAGTTTTTCCGCCACCTCCAGGAGAACTTCTTTCGCACTCATAGTTTCAAGGTGTAGTCAATTTCCGCTTTAACCGCCAGTTTGCAACTGTTTTTCGTGAGGGACAGCAGCCGAAGCTACGCGAAATGATTTTGGTTAAATTTTGGTTCTGGTCGTTTTGGTTTTTTTCCGAAACCGCAGCGGGCCGATTCGGAGATCGGCGTTCCGTCCGCTTCGGTTTCGTGACGCAGTGAGAGTATGCCGGGCAATCCGCCTTCGCAAGCTTCGGCGCGACGAGTGCGGGGAGTTGCGCGGGCGTTTTGTTCAGAGACAGCCCCGAAAGCGTTCGGGGTGTCCTACGTTATCAGCGGTTGAAAACCAATTCCGATGCTGACGGCGGCTGTGTTTCTGGATTAATCTCCCGGCGTGGAAGACGATTTAATCAAACGTCTGCATTCGGCCCGGTTGACAAAGGGCGAGGTGCGCGCCCTCGCCGCCCAACTCCCGGCCACCGATGAAGCATTGCACCAGTTGATCGGGTCGCTGGTGGCTTCCGCCGACGAGGCGGGCGTGACAGCGTTGATGCTGGCGATGGTAGTTGGCGCGCGTAGCATCGAGGCGCGGGTGTTGCCCGGGGTGCTGCCGCTGATGAATCAACTCGATGGTGTATCGCTGGTGGCGTTGCAGGCGCGCGGCGAGGTGGTAGAGACGCTGCTGGCGGCGGTCGAGAGCGGCGTGATGGGTTGGGAACGCCAGGCGGTGCTGCTGTTGATTGCCGGCTGGATTTGTCTGAATCGCGAACCGAAACGCGCGCTGCCGCCGAACCTGATTCCCAAGGCGCGATTGCTGGCGCGCGAGGTTGCGGGTGGGTGCGAGGCATTGTTGCCGCTGTTCGCGCTGGCGCACATCACCCGGAACAAGGCGCTCCAGACGGTGCTGGAAGAATTCATCACGCCGCCGCCGCCGGGAGCGATTGAGACGGCGCTTGATTTCATCATCGAGAAACCGATGGCCGACCCGCTGGGTTTTCTGCCCGAACAGATGGATCGCGTCATCAGTGCGAGCGGACCGTTGCGGCGCGCGGCGGCCAAGGTGGGGCGCAATGATCCGTGCCCCTGCGGCAGCGGCAAGAAATACAAGAAGTGCTGCTTCGAGAAGGATCAGGAGCGGCTGCATCATTCGTCGGAGGTCGCAGGGGTCACGACCGAGGAACTTGAGGTGATGCCCGAGCCATTTCTCACGCAGGAAAGGATTGAAGATATGCGCGGGCCGAAGCTGGCGCGGTTGCGGATCGAACTCGTGCCCCCGCACTTGCAAAGATTCCTGCTCGCCCGCCTCTCTTTGTTCCAACTTCACGAAGCGCTTCTCGCGGCGTGGGAGAAGGTCGGCTGGCGCGATGACCTGCGGGTGGTTTATGAGAATTGCCTGTTCGAAGCCGCCCACGGCGGTTATCGCGAGGTGTTGATCCGACTCATGGCGTTGCGCGACATCACGCCGGAACATGACGCCTTGGGAATCACCGGCAAACTCCTCCTGGCCCGGGACAATCCGGAACAATATCTCGCTTTGATCGAGGAGGCCGCCCGCCGGCATCTTCATGACGAACAGGACTTGAGCTGCGTGGACGTCGCCTGCGCGCTCACCGAAGGACCTCTGCCCGGCTTGGGGACACTCGTGGCGCGTGGCGCCGCGGCCACGGCGTCGCCGGACGATGCGGAATTGTTGTTTGAATGCATCGGCAAAGTGCGCGACCGGCTGGACCTGCCGCCCGAAGATCCGGGCGAATGGATGCTGGATCACCTTTACGATCTGCCGGAGGAGCTGGACGAGGAAACGCGTGAAGAACTGGCCGCCGCGCGACGGCAAATGGAGGCCGCGTCTGCGGAAGCCAGCCGCCTGCGGGCGCAACTGGCGGAAACCCGCGCGCAACTGGAACGTCAGGAACGGCTCGCCGCCCGTAAGAAGACCGCGCCGGCCACACCTGCCGCGCCGGCCGCCGCGCCCGAACCGTCCGCTGCCGAACTGCGCAAACGGATTGACGAACTCAAATCCGCGCTCAAGGAGCGCCACACCGAGCGCAACGCGCTGCGTCGCGAGTTGAACGAGGTGTTGAAGGAGACCGCCGAACTTCGGGAATTGAAAGACCGCCCGGGTCCGGACGCAAACGCCGCGAGCGAACCCGACCGTGAAGAGCAGGCCTTGCTGGCCGAGGAGACGACGGCGCTGCAACCCGTGCGCGTGCCGGTTTTCCCGGGCCGTTTTTCGCAGACGCTGGAATCGTTTCCCGGGAATGTGTCCCGCGGCGTCATGATGCTGATCGGGCGGCTGGCCGCAGGCGAGCCGGCGGCATTTGTGGGGATGCGCCGGCTACGGGTGCGCCATGAGATTTGCCGCGTGCGCCTCGCGGGGGATTACCGCCTGTTGTTCAAATTGCAGCCCGAAAAACTCGAAATCCTTGATCTGATCAATCGCCGTGACTTTGAGAAGTGGCTTAAAACACTGGGCTGAGTCGAGGGATCCAAAACGGCCCTTGCGACAGGCGGACGAACTCGCCCGCGCTGAAATCGAAAAGCTGCTGACCCGGTGGGAATTCACCCGCTAACAACGCATTTAAAATCCGTATTTTGTAGGAGCCGAGGTAACGAGGCTCAAATTTCTTCGTAAACAAAGATTTATTTAGAGACTCCTCACGTCGTCTCCTACTTTATTAACGGGCGGCTAAGACGCAAAATCACATATCAAGTGCCGGGCCGGAGGCCGGCGCTCCGATCAACTTCGATTTCGGGGTTTATCCGAGGTGGTCAAGAACGAATTGCAAATATCCCTGGCGACCGCCGAGTTTGGTGTGCCGTTCAACGGAACGCTGTAGTTCACGCAAATAGTCCACCAGCTTCTCGATCACAACCGGCTTGGTGTTGCCCTCCGGCAGGCCCTGCATTGGCTCGGCCCCGGTGGCGAGCAGTTTCTCGCAGACATCCCGCACTGCGTTATAGGCCTCGGCGTCAATGCCGGTAAGGTTTGGTGGCTTGGGTTCGTGGTTTCGCAGCCGGGAACGGTATGTCTGATGGGCGGCTTCATAAGCGCGTCCAGCCGCGTAATCGCTCATGTCGGGCCGGCGAATCCAGACGGCGATAACAGCCGATTCCAGTTCGCGCAACGCGGGCAGGTCCTCGTCTTTCAAGTTCATAATTTCAAAATGGTCCTTTGGGCAGACGCCAATCGCGGTTGAATAGAGGTTGCTCTTTCGGCGGCAAGGTGTCCTTCGGCCAGTCTTTTGCGTGCTTGGCGCGGTCTTCCTCGCTGGCGTAATAGCGCAGCCAGAGTTGCATTTCGTCCTCGCCCCAACTGCCGAGAAAGTCGTGAAACCAGCCGCCGGTTTTGCATTGGCCGGGCAGCAATGCCTCGTCACGCAGGCCGCGCGTCCAGAGTTCGGCATAAAGTTCGCGGTCGCTCAGATGATCGGCGTGCAACACGTAAAAGCCGCGGCAGGCGAGGTTGTGAAGCAGTTCCCAAAGTTTGGCCGGCAGCGTTCCGTCCGTAAGTTCGTCCGGCGGCAGGAGTGAGCCTTCGGTTTTCTGCAACTGGTCAATCGGGCGCTGCCAGTCTTCGGATTGCCCAGCATCGGCAACCGCAGTCAGTTCTTTACGGCGCTTTTCGGCTTCGATCTCCGCGTCCACTTTTTTTAGTCCGAGCGGATCGGATTCGTCGCGCTCATCCGCGCTTTCCTCGTCGTCCTCGAACCAAAGCTTTTCATCGTCCGCCGATTGCGGGATTCCCGGCGGACCGGGCAGCCAGCGGTCACGGTCGTACCGCGGGTTTTCATGGGGCGGCATGGACGAACGTCCGTTTTCGAGGGCCCATGCCTCGCGTTCTTTTTCGCCGGCATACCAGCGAAGCCAGAATTGTTCGTCGCGGTCGTTCCCGTTACTGAGGTCGAGGACACACACGTTGCAGTTCCACTCGGCCTCAGCCGGAATATCGGCAACCTGCTCGACGAGCCACTGATTGTACAGCCAATGGTAGAGTTCACGGTCGCCCAAGTGGTCGGTGTAATGAAGATAAAACCGTCGCCCGGCCAGCGCGTAAATGAGTTCCCACAGCCGTCCGCGAAGCTGGAAATCGTCCAGACCCGCAGGAGGCACCGGTTCAAAACCGAGCCGGCGGAACAGATCGCGAGCGGGCAGCCATTCGCAGTCGTCGAAAGGGTCAATCAGGTCAATCGGCGGCTTGGACATGGGTGTTTGTTAACAAATGAGCCTGACAGGGACGATGGAAATATTTTCCAATGTCACCCGGTTTTGGCAAAGTGGGTTCATGGCCTGGCGCATTCAAGACAGCGTGATCCGCGGCGAGATTGACAACCGCGTCAAGGGGCGCGTGCGCGGCCGGCTCTGGCTGGACGGCCTTGCCGGGCCGGTGATGCTTGATTTGGAAGGCAATGCGTGTCCGGATCTCGCGGGCTGCGTGCTCGAATTCAAGAACCCGGCCAAAACTTTTCCCATCCGCAAACAGCCGGCCTTCGCACAGCTCCAGCGCGGCAAGATCGGCAATCTCTCGGCGTCGCAAAAGACGCGCGTGTTCGCGGTTCCCGACGAGGATGCGTTTGCCATGATTGATCGCGGCGAGAAACCGCCGGAACGCATCGCCAACGCGCTTTACCTCGAATGGTTCAGCGAGGGCAACGGACGCGTCGTCATCGAAAGCGCCGATTACCAACTGACGATCTCCCCGCCGCAGTGGCGGCTGTCGCCGGAGGAGGAAAAGCAACGCGCCCGGGATGTCGAGGCGGGCTGGGGTGGCTTCGTGCAGCAGTTGAACAACGCGTTGGAAAAACAAAAACGCGGGCAGAAGGATCCGGAGGCGGAGTGGGACGAGCACGATTACGAGCGGTTCATGAAGGAGTGCGACGCCCGCACGGACAAATACATGGAATTACAGGAAAAATACGGCGACTCCGACGAAGCCGAGGCGAAGATTGCGAAGGAAATGGGCTGGGATCGCGAGGACGAAAGAGGAGCCGGCGATGAGGAGGAGTTGATGTCGGTCGAGGAAATGAATCGCATTACCGAAGAGGCCTTGAACGAACCGTTGCCCGAACCCGAACCGCACCGGGAGGGCATAGACTGGATCCGCACCGCCGACGGCGACATCCGGCATCCGCTCCAACATCGCTGTCATGAAAGCGCGATGAAGATCTGGCACGAATCCGATGAATTGGGCCTCAAGGAATCCGAAGACGAAGATTTGCAGCAGTTCGTCTTTGAATTTCAAACAACGGGGGTGAAGCTCGGTGGCGCGTTGCATGGCGTTGCCCAGGGCCGCGGGCCGCGCGACGGCGCATTCACCGTCGCCTACCTGAAGCGTGCGCTCGACCATCTGCATAAGGCGCAGGCAGGCCTTGAGGCGGTGGCGCCGAAGAAACTTCTGCCGGAGAAAATGGTTGCCGGGGCGCGGAAGGAATTGTTCGAAATCCGCGAAGGGATTCTCCGCTTGATGGACGAGTTTCGCGGGCGCAAATGAACGCTACACGGCCAAACCGAAACGAAATTGTCCAGGCCACCGAGGCCGGCCTGCCAGCCATTTCCGAGCTGGCGGGCGTCATCTGGCGCGCGTGTTATCCGGGCATCATCACCCACGCGCAGATTGATTACATGCTGGCGCGGATGTATTCGCTCGACGTGCTGCGCGACGAAATCCGTTCCCAAGGAATCCGCTACGACCGGCTGCTGCTGGATGGCAAGCTGGCTGGCTTTGCGTCTTACGGACCGACATCCGAGCCGGGCGTGATGAAACTGCACAAGCTTTACCTGTTGCCGGAGATGCAAGGCCGCGGGCTGGGCAGCCGATTGTTGCAGCATGTCGAACGCGAAGTCCGCGCCGGGGCAGGGCGCCGGTTGATTCTCTCTGTGAACAAACGCAATGCCAAGGCCATCACTGCCTACAAACGGAATGGCTTTGTCATTGCCGAATCCGTGGTCACGGACATCGGTGGCGGTTTCGTCATGGACGATTACATCATGGCCAAGGATTTACCGGCCTGAAACTGAATCCGGTGCGGGCAACGGCGGTCACTGGGACGATTTCGGCGGTTTGTTGGAAACGACCGTGCCTGCGTCAATGTCCGGCGAGGCGGTGCGGACACCCTGGTATTCGACATTTCCGGAGCTGGTGTCCGCGATTTTGGGTCCGGCGTAAATCACCGCCAGTTCGGCCAGCGCGGCGGAGGTGTCATTGCCAAATCCGGAAAGCGCTGTGAACTTCAAGTGTTTCGCGGTGACGGTCTGCGAAAAACGGATTTGTTGCGGGTCAAAAGTTGAAGCCAGCTGGCCACGTGTGATTTCGCGCCACTGATTCCCATCGTCGCTCACTTGAATGGTGTAATCGTGAATGTCGCCCTGGTGTTCGCGTTGGTTCTGTCGCGGCATCAGGACTAGGCCATCCATCGCCACCGGCTGCGGGAAATGGACGGTCAATGCGTGCGGATATTTCGGGCCGTTGCCACGTGCGTCGGCGCTCGACCAAAACGTGTTCGGGTCGCCGTCAATGATGGCGTTCGCGTTTTGGCCGTCCGCTTCCGCCGTCGTGCCGAGCTGGCGCATGATGCGCGTGTCGAAAAGCAGGCCCCGGATTTCGGATGCCGGCACGGCGACTGCCGGCTGGAATTTTTCACCGGCCATGTAGTCGATCAGCGACCGGCGCAACTGCCGCGCCACCGGCCGGGTATCCAGCGAACTCTCCAGATCGGCGGAGCAAACCATCAATCTGCCCGAGCCGACCCGGCATTCAAACACCAGACCGAGTTTGTAATTGCGGTTCCAGTCGTCAATGGGCTGGACAATGGGCTGGAGCGCTTGCGGCAGGCGATCCAGGTTGACCGCGCGGGTGTTGCGGAGAATTTCCGTCCATTGCCAGTCGCAATGCGCCGCCGTCGGAAATTCCGCCAGCGCGGGATGATTGGCGTCGCACCAGAGTCCCAACATCCGGCTCCAGGTCGGTCCCATCAGCGCATTCCAGAACACCGGCACGCAGGCCAGCGGCGGACTCCACCAGTCCAAATCCGCATTGCGCGGCAGGAACAAGACCTTGCCGCCGGCGGACAATTTCTTTTCCGCCTCGTCCCAGGAACTCGTCACGAAGGCATCCGGCGAGGTTGAATCCGGAACCTGTGCCGGATACAGCCAGAAATTCCAGTCGTTCATGAATCGGAGGGGCGAGCTCTGCGAGCCCCCATCTTTTTCAGGGCGTCGTGGAACTCCGCCCTCCGAATGTGTCACAATAACAACCAGCTTGTAAGCCGCCGGGACCGGCAGCTTTGACAAGTCCGCGCTGACTTTGCCCAGCGCAAATTTTTTTCCAATGGGGATTGTTGTGGAAGGCCACTCGCCTTTGGCGGCGATCTTGCCGGATGAATCCACGATTTGCCAGGTACCGGCGGCATTGGTCAGGGCGTTTTCACCAAAATTCGCGACCTCAACGTTCACCTCAAACACATCGGCGGTCGTGAAGACGCGTTTTGTCAGGCGCGCCAGCGGGACAACGGTATTGCAGAACTTTTTGAACTCGTCCGGGGTCGCGTAGCCTTTGGATTCCCAAAACGGGTCCAGCAAACCGACGAGCGCCGTGCCTTGTCCGGTGTAATCGTGCAGGTCGAGCAATTGGAAGCCGGCGAGGCCGGGCGTGCGCAGGTTGGCTTCGATTTCCTCCTTGTAACATTCGAGCTGGAAACGGCCTGACGCCCAGGCGAAATTTTTATTGATGTAGCCGCCGACGTCAGTCGGCGCATTCTTCTCCAAAGAATTTTTATTCAGCGCGGACTCACGTCCGCGGCTACGAACCGGATCATCATACAACCCATGCGCTTTGGCGGAGTCGCGGAAAATTTCGTAGTTTCCCGGTTGCATGAAGCCGGTGAATTTTTTGATGATGTCGAAATCCGGATACGCGACCCACTGGCCGAGTTCATGCGAAACCACCGGAACGTTCACGCCTTGCAATGACCTCGAATAATCGCGTCCGAACCACGCCGACTCGCCGCGTGTGCGACCCTGGCCGATGCGCCCGACGGCCAGATAATCCGCACCCGTCACCGGCCCCGGAGAGTCAATCAGCGACCAGCCGGTGTCCGGCGTGTAGAGCCGGCGCGGATCTTCGGCGCGAAAATGTTCGACCCATTGGGTCAGGCACGGTTTCCAGTTGCCGTGCGCTTCATTGCTGGCCGAGAGCAGCACAAATGACGGATGATTGCCGTAGGCGCGGAGGATGCGTTCGGTTTCGGCATAGAGCATTTTTTCCATCGCACTGCCGGGGCTAAAATCGTTCCACATGCCGCATTCGACCTGCAGATAAAACCCCAGTTCATCGGCGGCTTCAAACGCGGCTTCCGGTGGACACCAGGAATGGAAGCGCATGTGGTTCAAGCCCCAATCCTGGCACGTCTGAAAAATCTTCTTCCAGGATTCAACGTCAGTCGGCGGATAACCCGTCAACGGAAAATCGCCGCCGAAATGCGTGCCGCGCAAATAGGTCTTGCGGCTGTTGATCTCAAAATCCTGACCGACGGCTTTAAACTCGCGGAGGCCGAAGGTGCCGGCGACTTCTGAATGAAATCCTTTGCCGCCGATGGTCGCTCTCAAATTGTAAAACTTCGGATTGAATTCCGACCATGACTCAAAATGGTCTCCCATCGGAAAAAACAGCGTCAGGTTCGTGTTCCCGGGGCCGATGAAGGCGGATTGTTGCACCGGCTTGAGCGCGTTGCCGCCAAAATTTTTGGGTACGACTTGAAGCATCACCAATGGGGCGTTAATGACCTTGCCGGTGCCGTTGTGCGTGAAGAGAGTGACGGCGACGCTCTTGCGATTGAGGTCAGGATCCAGGCGTAGACGTTCGATGCAAACATCGTCAGCGGCGCGCAACTCAATTTTCCCGGCGATGCCGTTCCAGGCGCTGCCGAGCGAGTCGGAAACGGAATGGGCGTCCATCGCGTGCATTCCGGCGGGATTGGGGAATTGCAGCCGGTTGTCCACGCGGATGGTCAGGCGGTGCTTGCCCGGCGGCACAATGCCGAAATCAAATTCATGTGGCGTGCAGAGGCTGATGTCCGAGCCGATTTCCTTGTCATCGAGCCAGACGGTTGTTTTCCAGTGTGGCCGTTCCAAAAACAGAACGATGCGTTTGCCTTGCCAGTCCTTCGGAATTTCAAAATCCCGCTGATACCACGCCGCGCCGAGGTAATGCCGGGGCGGCTGGCAGAGGAACGGCACCTTTACGCTGCCCGCGTTCGTGTAGGCGGCATAATCCGCGCGCAGATACCAGAAATGGTCGTAGAGCGTCAGCACCCAGGGCGTGCGGATGCCGATTTCGTCGCCGTAACCCTGTGCTTCGAGAACACCGGGCAGCCGGATTTTGTCCGGCAAATTTGTGGCGAACCACTGTTCATTGGTGCCGACGTCGTTGCGATCGAGAGCAAATCGCCATTCACCGGCGAGCGAAGTCGTGCCGGCGGCGCGCAGTGGCTCCGGCGCGAGGCAAAACAGGGTCAACACCAGTGTCGCCAGCGTGGCTTGAGAAAGAAAATTTTCCCGGTTCATATTTTTGGATTTGTTTCTAATGGTAAATAAGCGGGCATGACCACGTCCTCGACCCAAATTTGCACAGTTGGCTGGCGGTTCGTCATTTGACAGGTGCGCGCCAAGTTAGACTAAAACGAGGAACGGTTGAATAGCCAAAATTGGTTATGTCCGCCTCCGTTGGGTCAGGTCCAGCATCAATTCCAGGGAGCGAACTAAATGCCCCGCTTCTGTCCGCGATACGCCGCCAGAAAATAAACCAGCACCACCGCCACCACCGCGGCCAGGGCACCCCAGAACAGCGGCCATTGCGTGCCGGCCGGGCGCGTGCAGGCTACGAACCACCAGCCGGTGCCGAGGTAGCCGATGAGGTTGCCCACGCCACTGTTCATCAGCGACATCAACGCCTGCGCCCGTGCGCGCCACGCGGTGTCCACGCGCTGGTCGAGATAGATTTGCGCGGTGATGAACACGAGGGCGAAGGAACAGCCGTGCAGCGCCACGCCCGCCAGCAGTCCCGCCCGGTCATTGAACGCGCTCAAGCCGAATCGCAATACGCCAAAGCCCATGCCGCACGCGAAAATCCATTTCAACCGCCACTTCAGCAGCAGTCCGCCGAGGCTGAACATGGCGATGATTTCGGTCACTTGCGCGAGGCTCATCCAGGCGGTTGTGTGTTGCAGCCCAAGCTCCCGCAAGTGCGTCGGTGCATACGGATAAAACGCCGCCAGCGGGATGCAGAACAGCGCCGTGGTGATGAAGACCACGCGGTGGTCTCGATTTTTCAACAGCGTGAGCGCGTCCAGACCCAGGCGCTCGTGCCACGAAAGATGCTCGGCGGATTTTGGCGTTTCCAGGACCGGCAGGAAAAACGTGAACCCGGCGACCATCAGCCACGTCACCGCGCCGGTGTATCCGGCCAGCGATGACGTGTCCGCATTCAACAGGCTGACGAGCAGGCATCCGGTCATCCAGCCAATCGTGGCCATGGCGCGGAGGGGGCCGAATTCTTTTTGGGCGTCTTCCAATCGCGCGAGAACGATGGTCGAGGAAATGCTCCACATCGGCGCGGAGCAGAGCGAGTAAAGTTGGATCAACGCGAGCACCAGCCACGGATGGCCATTCATTTTGATGGCGGTGCTGACCAGCGCCAGGGCGGCGGCGGCGGCCAGCGCCAGGCCGCGCAGCACTTTCACCGGCGACGTGTGGCGGTCGGCCATCGCGCCAAAAATGAGCGGTGAGACAAACGCCGCGAGTGCGGATGCGGCGAATGCGAACGGTTTGATGGCGTGCAGTCCATGCGCGTCGAGCACGGGGCCGAGCGGCACGAACCAGATGCCCATCGCCGCCGCCTGGATGAAGAACAACACCGCCAGCTCGGTATATTCGGCTTTGCGCAGCGTTGTCAGCACGCACAGAGGGGACACGCCGCCGCGAAAAATTTCAACCAAAACAAATCAATCCGCCGCCGCCCCTTGCAATCCAACCGGTTTGCCCTCCCCAAAAATGAACGCGCAGCCTTTCGGCTGCGCGTGAACGGTCTGTTTGATTTGAAACGGCGGATTATTTCTTTTCCAGCTTTGCTTCCCAGTCGCGGGATTGGGCTTCACCGTTCCGTTCGAATTCCATTTTGCCCTTGATGACGCCGTCCGCGAACTTGCCGGAATATTTGTTTGTGACCGTGTTGTCGTTGAACGAGCGTACCACGCAGAACGAAACGTCCGCGCCGGTGATTTTACCGTCGCTAATGTCCGTGGCGGTGGTTTGGCCGTCGCGTCCCGGCGAGGTCAGCTTGCCGGTCAGCTTGTCGCCCTCCAGCTTCAACGCGAGGGTGTTCGTCCGGTCCGGTCCGCCGTTGCGTCCCGGCACGGTCCAGATGTAGGCCCCCGTCGGATCCACCTTTTTGTCTTCAGCCCGGGCTTGGACGAGGACGCCCATCACCAGGATGGCGCCGGCCAGGGCGGTTGCGAATTTATTTGCCGTCATGAGTTTGTATTGTGGTTTGATTGGTTGTTTGCAGTGACCCCGGATGCATTCCAACCGCGCAGTGGGGAAACTTGCAGGGTGTCAGACCGTCGCCGGCCGCAAAAGGTTACATGTATTGGCCGGAAAACCGGCGAAGTTACATGTTGATTTGGTCGCGCCCGGAATGAAAAACAGCGCCGTCAGCTCGGTATATTCGGCTTTGCGAAGTGTCCTTAACATTGGTGCGGAGAATAGCCAATTGGGTGGAAAACAAAAGCGTGCAACCGTCGCGGTTTGGTAGTGACGGCGCGCGGGCTTCAGCCCGCTTCACCATTCTCAATGGCAGGACACTGGGAATGTCCGGTCCGCTTTCGTTTCGCACGTTGAAGCGGCGTGAACGCCGCGCCCCGTGATTTAATTGCTGCGTTGGTAGACGCGCACCCAGTCAACTTCGAAGCGGATGGGGAATTTTGTCTGCGACGGATCGCCGCCGGTCGCACCAATGGCCTGGTTCAAGATGAGATAAACGGGTTTGTGAAACGGATTGCCTCCATCCGCATTGTCGGCGGTTGCGACGTCAAGATGGTTCATCAGTTTGCCGTCGAGCAGCAGATCAGCTTTCTTTTCGTCCCATTCCATCGTCCAGATGTGAAATTCTTTCGACCACGCATCGCCGCCGAGTTTGGCGACGGGTTTCTTGACCGCCAGCCATTTTGTTTTTCCGTCGAGCCCGTAGCCGAAGTTGGCGAGAACGGTGCCGGTGTAAAATTCCATGATGTCCACCTCGCCGCACGCGGGCCAGCGGATGCCGGGGGTTGCGCCGAGCGTCCAGAATGCGGGCCAGCTGCCGAGACGCGTGTCAATGCGCGCGCGCATCTCGAACTTGCCGTATTTGAACTCGCGCAGGCGGCGCGACGTGATGCTGGCGGACGTGTAATCAATCCACTCGCGGCTCGTCTTCCAGTTATCGCTGCCCGCGACGAACTGCGGATTGCGTTTGTGTTCCGGTCGCGCCTCGATGACGAGCAGGCCGTTTGTGCAAAAAGCATTTTCCGGCTGATACCATTGCAACTCGCGGTTGCGCACGAAGCCGCGTTCGTAATTCCAATTCGCCGGATCGGGCGGGCCGTTCGTGTCGAATTCGTCGTGCCAGACCAGCTTCCAATCATTCGCTGAATCATTCACCGGCACCGGCTCGAACTTTGTTCCGGCGCAATTGGCAGTGAGCGCGGCGAACAAAATTAAAGCGCAAAGCGATTTGGCTGGTTTGCTCATCAGATTCACGGTCATTAAGCCACGCCCGCCGCGCCGAAGCAAGCGAAGGCGTGGATTGAACACGGGAAAATTCGCTGCCGAGTTTTCCGGTTGAATCCTTCCCGAATCGGCGTAAATTCATGCCATGCCGATCACACTGGATCAAATCGTAGAAGAAACGCGCGAGATGCCGGCGGAAGTCGTGGCGGAGCTGGTTGACCGCATCATGGTCGCGCGACACGGCGGCATCGAACCGTCCGTGGCGTCGGCTTGGAAGACCGAAACCGACCGGCGCATCGCGGAGATTGAATCCGGCAAAGTCAAAGGTGTTCCCCTCGAAGAATCGCTGGCGCGCGCGCGCAAAATCGCCGGGCTGTGAAAGTCTCGCTTCATCCCGAAGCGGACGAGGAATTTGCCGAGGCGGTTCGTTATTACTCTGAAATTTCCCCCGAACTCGGCGTGCGCTTCTATCGCGAGATGGAACGATTGTTCCGCGAAGCCTGCGCCGACCCGTAACGCTTCCGCAAATTCGACCCGCCCGCGCGCAGGCATTTCAGCCGCGACTTTCCCTACGCCGTCATCTTTCTGGAAAAGCCGGAGTGCATTTGGATCATTGCTGTGATGCACATGAAACGGCGTCCCGGTTACTGGCGTGAACGGCTCGGTTGAAAACGCGCTGGCGGAAACAACCCGCCGAAGTCCCATTACGATTTGGTTTGTTTGCTCATCAAAATTTCAATTCAATTAAGCCACGAATTGAACACAGATAAAAGCATGAGAAAGCCAATTACTTTGTTCATGTGGGGCTACTGTGATTGGGGCAATGTCACTCCCCAATTCGTAAAAGCGGTTGATGCTGTGGAAAAGGCGCGCGGTTTCACGCCACCTGCGTTTGTGGATATTCGAATCAGAAGAGAGGTCCGCGCGAAGGGCTTCATCGGGAATGCTTTTCAGTCCGTTGTAGGCAAAAGACGATATAAATGGATGCGCGATTTAGGCAATGAAACGATTTTGACTGGCGGCTCACGCATACGCATAAGAAGGCCGTCGGCTGCAAATGACTTGCTGAATGAGGCGGTGAAATTAGCCAAACAGAAACAGCGAATCATCTTCTACTGCTCATGCAAGTTTCCTTACTGGGAAGACGATTTGTGTCATCGGACTACAGTGGCACGACTTGTATTGAAGTGTGCCCATGAACGGAATCTAGCTGTTCAGGTAGTGGAATGGCCCGGCGGGAATCCGCAGACAATAGACGTTCGGGTATCCGATGAAGATTTCAAGAAGCTTGGTAAAAATCAGAAATCTATTCCTTTAGCCAATCCCAAACCACTGGCTAAATTCGCTGGTCTGCCTTGGGGATCAATGGCGAGGGTCCACACGCTTGACAATGAAATGCTGATACTAACCGGCCCGGCAAAGTGTTGGAAGAATGACGATTGGTATCTGCCTGTCATGTCTAAAACCGACACCGCAAATTGCAACTCGATCAAATTGAAGCGAAAGGCAAAGACATTGCGGAGGAAATTTGGGTTTGAACCGCTATAGCGATGGTAGCCGGCGCGGCTTTTTCTGTGTTAAATCCGTGTTTCATCTGTGGCTGATTAAATTGCTTCCGACACGCGCTGAATTTTCACCGCCTTGCCGCTGGCATCATCAATTTCAATCACCGCGCCATGAAGCAGCACGCGGTTTTTCGCCACCTCAAACCGCTGCGGCATGCCGGTGAGAAAGCGTTTGAGGACCGGCTCGATTTCGCGGCCCAGCACGCTTTCGTGCGGACCGGTGAAGCCGGCGTCGGTCAAATACGCCGTGCCGCCGGGGAAAATCTGCTCGTCCGCCGTCTGCACGTGCGTGTGCGTGCCCACGACCGCGCTGACCTGGCCGTCGAGCATCCGCGCGAACGCGATTTTTTCCGAGGTCGCCTCGGCGTGAAAATCCACGAAGATGATTTTGGTCTGTTCGCGCAGCCGTTTCACTTCTTCGGTGGCGAGGAGAAACGGATTTTCCAGCGGCGGCATGAACGTGCGGCCCTGCGCATTCAAAACACCAATCGAACTCCGAACTCCGAACTCCGAACTCCGAACTTCAAAGATGGCGCTGCCCTGGCCGGGCGTTCCCGCCGGATAATTCAGCGGTCGCAAAAAGCGTTTTTCATTTTGCAGCAATTCGATGACTTCCTTCTGGTCCCATAAATGGTCGCCGCTGGTGATGACATCCACGCCGGCGGAGAAAATTTCCCCGGCGGTCTTGGGGGTGATGCCGGAGCCGCCGGCGGAGTTCTCGCCATTGGCGATGACGAAGTCGAGCGCATGCTGTTGCCGTAGTTTGGGAAGCAGTTCCGCAATCGCGCGCCGGCCCGGTTGTCCCACGATGTCGCCGATGAAGAGCAGTTTCACGGGACAATTTTAACCGCGAAACACGCGAAACACACGAAAGAAAGCGACTAGGAATGAACGCGAAGAAACCTGAATTACGAACCCCTACCCATGAACCTCGTAGCAGCGGACATGAGTCCGCTCCATCTTATCCAAAGCAATGTCAGAGCCGACTTACGTCGGCTGCTACACCGATTTGAAATCAGAGCCACCAGGCGATGGAACCGATCATTGCCGCAACGAGCCAGATTAACAGGACGGCCCGGGTGCGGCTCATTCCCATGCGGACGAGCCGGTGCGACAGGTGATTCGTGTCACCGATGTAAAAAGGTTTGCCCGCAAGCGTGCGCTGAATGACGACCCATGCGAGGTCGGCCAGTGGAATGGCCAGCACGAACAACGGCGAGAGCACGGCGAGCGGACGCGGGTTCTGTTTCGTGTAAAAGTGCGGCAGGATCGCCAGCACCGCGAGCAGATAGCCGACGAGATGGCTGCCCGCGTCACCGAGAAAGGCGCGCGCATTGGGAAAGTTGTATGGTAAAAAACCGACGAGCGCGCCGCACGCCAGAAACGCAATCAACGCCACAAGGTATTCGCCATCCCCCGCGGCGATGACAGCAAACTGCCACGCGCCAATCGCGCCCAGCCCGGCGCACAGGCCGTTCATGTTGTCCATGAAATTGAAGGCGTTGACGACCGTGAGCACCCACAGGATGGTGATGGCATAGCTGAACGTGACGTTGGGCACGAAGAGCGTGATGCGCTTGCAGGCGGCGGCAACGAGCACGGCGATGAACAATTGGCCGATAAATTTCGGCAAGGGTTTCAATTCATGTTTGTCGTCCAGCCAGCCGAGCACGACCATCGCAATCGCGCCGAATGCAATTGCGCCAAGTTCAACGGCGCGACGATTCAGTCCGTGCGCAATCAGATGCGTTTGGCTGGCAAGGTTCACACCGAGCATGAGCAAAATTGCGCCGGCCGCGAGCGGCAGCAACATGCCGGTGAGCACGGCGAGGCCGCCGGCGAGCGGCACGGGCGCGTCGTGGATTTTGCGCCGGCCGGGATCGTCCACAAGATTTGCGCGCAGACACCACTTTCGCCAAAACGGCAACGCCAGCAGCGTTGTCAGCAACGCGCTGGCAAAGGCGGCGAGGAAAAAATTGAAGGGAAAGCTCACGGATTAAAAAAGTCACGAACTCCTCACCCCAACCCTCTCCCCGTTTGGCGGGGAGAGGGAGAAGAAAACGCGGCGAAGCGATGATATTCGTCTTTGCTCATTTTTTTGCAGCCAGTTTCAGGTAGAGATGGTAGAGGTTATCCACCATTTGTTCGACGGCAAAATTTTCGCGGACGAATTGCTGTCCACGGCGACCGAGCCGTTCGCGCAACGGCGCGTCGTTGGCGAGTTGGAGCAGGCGTTGGGTGACGGTGGCAGTGTCGCCGGTGCGAACCAAAAAGCCGGTTTCGCCATCAAGACAAATCTCGTCCGCACCGTCGAAATCGTAGGAAACGACAGGTTTGCCCGCCGCCAGCGCCTGGGGCAGGGCACGCGAGAGTGCTTCGCGGGCTGACAAGTGGGCGAGGCAGTCCATGATGCCGACATAACGCGGCACTTCGCCGGGCGGTACGAGGCCGGTGAAGACTACTTTATCCGCCAGACCAAGCGTGCGGGCGCGGGCTTCAAGTTGTGTTCGCAAACGACCGCCGCCAACGAGGAGGAGGCGCGCACGAGGGAATTGGGGCAACAGCTTTTGGAAAGCGGCGAGCAAATCTTCATGGCCTTTGAGCGGGGCGAGGCGGGCGATTTTCCCAATTACAAAAGCATCCGGAGCCAGTCCCAATTGAGAGCGGAGGGCGGGATCATTGGCGGCATTCGCAAACGGTTCTACGGGGAAGCCGCTGAAAATGCGCGTGTACATTTCCGGGCGTCCGATTCCAGCCGCGAGGTAGAGTCGCGTCATGGCCTGGGCGGAGCAGACGAAATGCGTGGTAACTCCGGCGGCGTAACGTTCGGCAGCGGTAAAGATCCAGTTGGCCAGCAATCCTTGAAACGGGCCGAAGGAAGGGCCGTGAATGTGGTGGATGATCACCGGCACGCCCGCGCGCCGGGCCGCGAGGCGGCCGAGAATTCCCGCCTTGCCGCTGTGGGTGTGGACGATGTCAGGCTTTTGTTCGCGCAGAATTTTTTCCAGCTGCCGCAGCGCGAGCCAGTCTTTCAACGGATGAATCGGGCGGACGAGTGCGGGCACGCGCGTGAGAATTTCCGGTGTGCCCGCGAATTCAGATTCGAGCGAGCCTTCGGGTCCGGTCGTCGGACCGGAGATCAGATGGACTTCGACACCGGGTTTTTGGCACAGACCGAGCACGGAGGCGACGGTGTTTTCCTGCGCGCCGCCGACGACCAGCCGGGTGATGATATGGGTGACGCGCATCGGCGCGTTTCAGGGTGAATGGCCTTTGAGTTCGCGGAGCCGTTGAATGACGTTGGTGGCCTCGGCGGTGTTGGTGTTCGCGTTGGCCAGATAAAATTTGTAATTTCTAATCGCCTCGTTCGTTTCGTGCTGGCGCCAGGCGATTTCGCCGAGGCCGTAGGCGACCTGGAACGAGTTGGTGAGCGATTGCTGCAACGTTTTGTAATCGGCACGCGCGGCGTCGAGCTTGCCGCTGTCGAGGCAAGCCAGGGCGCGATTAAAAAGTGCCGGAGAATTGTTCGTTTGAGTGGCGAGCACGCGGGTGAATGCGTCAATGGCGTCATCATAGGCTTGGGCCTGAATGGAAGCGTAGCCCCGGCTGAAAAGCCAGACCGGGTCGTCGGGCGTGAATCGAAGTTTGCGGTCAATCAGGGCGAGCGCGTTGGTGAACAGGCCATGGGTCAGATAAGCCTGCACGGTAGCGGTGCGCAGATCGTCATCGGTGGGATGGAGGGCGATTTCGGTTTCGAGCAAATGCGTTCCCCGCGCGTAGTCGTTTTTTTGAAGATAGGCGGCGGCGGCGATGACGTTCAGTTGGGTTTCATGCGTTTTGGCGAGCGAAAATCTTTCCGGCTGTCCGAGCGGGTCGCGCAACGCCTCGAGCGCGCGGTCGGGCAGGCGGGATATCACGTAAATCTGGCCGAGCGCGAGCCGTGCTTCCAGATTGTCCGGCTCGAGTTCGCGGACACGGTCGAACTGCGCAAGGGCCTGACGATTCAGCGGCAATGGCTGGTCAAAATAACTGTTTTGCATGAAAATAATTCCAGTCTGAAAACAAAAACTGGGCTCGTCAAACGGCCCGTTGGCGTTGAGCACTCCGTTCCAATTGCGGTATTTGCCAAATTGATCACTGGTGGTTTTGGACAAGTCCAGCGGCACGCTGTTGCCGGCGCGAAGGCTTTGATTGAACCGGAGATTGATTTGCGCGACGAAGTTGTCGGGATTGACTTCTTCTGCCAGGATGAAACACGCGGCGGCGTTTGTAAGATCGCCGGCACGTTGCAACTGAACACCCCAGAAATTCAGGCTGCGCGAGTAAAAGGTTCCGGCGAGAATGGCATTTTGATTTGGTTCGCGGGGCACGTGAAGTATATCCAGCATTCGCCGGCCCCAACTGTGCGGCACATTCGGGTCGGGCGGTGTGACGGCGCGTTTAATGGGAGCGAACGCCTGCGTTTCCACCCGCGCCCAGAATGCCTGGTTCTCAGCGATTTGATTTTTGTCCGGTAACGGTGGCAACAGCGTGTCACTGGGCAGTGTTTTTAGTTTGTAGGCCAGGCCGTGCGGCTCCTGATAGAATTGCTCGAAATAGTAGCCGAAGCTCGGATGCAGGTAATAAAGCTCGTTGGATTTGGCCAGCATGGTCAAGGCGCCGATGAGTCCAATCGGATTGAGCGGTTTCACTTCTTTCGGCGAAACCAGTTCCGGCCACTTCTGCGGGAATTTATTGTGCAGGAACCGGAGATAAGCGGGCCAGTTCAGGGACAGTGTGTCGAGCGGCAAAAAATCTTTTGCCCGGCCGTCCCGCGCCAACGCCGCCTCCACGAAAAACAAACGGTACGGATCATCGCTCAACAAAATGCCGCCCGAACGTGGTAAATTCTCCTCCACGAACGATGCGTATTTTTGGAATGTATCATCGTTTGTATCCCGAATTTGCGGTGCATTTCTGTAAGCCAGCCCGGTTACGGTTGCCACTGCGAGCACCCAAAAGCCAATGACCACCAAGGGATCCAAAAATTGAAACGGTTCCGGCCGGGGTGGTTGCAAACGGCTGCTGGGTGCTTTGCCAAAAATGAGCAGAAAATAGCCGCTGAAGTAACCGATACTCAATGCGCCGAGATAATAAAGTGTCAAGAGCGGGGTTCCAAGACTGAGATACCGCGGGCTGAACGGCGGGTCAAATGCCATCCAAATGCAGAAGACCAAAAAGGCGGCGCACACCAGATGAAACAGGAAACTCGTCAACGCCATGCCCATGGGACTGTGATCGCCGAAGGACGCTTTCCAGCGGATTGCCATCATGGACAACGGCATCAGGTAAGCCAGCAACAACGCCAGGAACTCAAGATGTTGCGATGGGTGGAGGCAGCAGAAGAAATAAAGTTTCAGCACATTATACGACGGAACCAGGCTGATTTTCAGTGCTTCCCAGAAAGTCATCGGCACCTTGCCCGAAATCATGGCCAGCAGTGGCAGCAAAAGATAAAACGTCATTCCCAGCAGCCCGCACAACATCATTCTTTGGAGAAATCGCAGATTGAAGAAGCTCAAGCCGCGAACCCACACAATCGCTCCGATGAAAGCCGGAAAAAATCCCACCATCGCCCAATTATTTGCCATGCCCGCGCCATATACGACCGAGGCCAGAAACAAACGCCATTCGCATTCAGTCAGCCGGTATTCCAGCAACGACCAAATCACGAACGCGAACAGCAACAGGTCGAACATCTCGCCCGTGAAATTCGTTGCGTTCTGCCAAAACGTCATTTGCAAACCGCAAACCAACACGGCCAGGACCGGCGGCAACCACGCGCTGCCAGTGGTCAAAAACGAAAAATCGCTGTGTTCACGCTTGCGTTGCGCGTCGGTCCGGTCGTGCGGCAGCAGCGCGACCGACCGCGCCAGCAAGCCGAGTGTCAAGGCAGCGCACACGGCGGAAAACACGTTCAGCGCCAGCGGGATCTGCGGTGCCGGGAGCCAGCGGAACGGCTGCGTAACGAGGAATAAAATCGGACTCACAATCTCCGGCTGCCAGGTCCACCCGGAAATCCTGGCCACATGGGTGAGATTGAACAGCGACACCCATCGGTTTAATGTGAACCAATAAAACGCGAAGGCCGCCACCGTCAAAAGCCAGGGCAAAAATCGCGGCGCAAAATTTTTTCGCGGGTCAGTTCGCATTTTGATTGTCATTGAGTTTGTTCAGTTGAATCCATGCCGTGTGTCCTGGCAAGGCTTTATGCCAGCGCGCAAATCCGCCACGCATTCGACGTGTTGTGTTTGTGGAAACATATCCAATGGCTGCACCCGCGCCAGTTCAAAGACACCATTGCCGCACAAAATGTTCAAGTCGCGCGCCATCGTCGCCGGATGACACGACACATAAATCACCTGCGCCGGCTTTGTTTCACGCAACAATTTCAACGTCTGCGGCAAACAGCCTTTGCGCGGCGGGTCGAGCAATACCGTTGTGGCTTGCGGCGAAAAACGCTTCAGCAATTCCGGCAAAACCGCCTCCACCGCCGAGGCGATGAATTCGCCGTTGCTGATTTTTCGCGCCACCGCGTTGCGTCGCGCCGCCTGGATGGCGCGCTGGTCGTATTCCACGCCGACGAAAGATTCGATCGCGTCCGCCAGTTCGATGCCGAAAAAACCGACGCCGCAATACAAGTCCGCCAGATGCCGAGTTGGAGTCCAAGCTTTAGCTTGTTTTGGGGAATGCTGCTGCGAGGTGTCGGAACAAGCTGAAGCTTGAACTCCAGCGCTTCGCAAAAAATCACGCACGGTATCCACGAGTTTCGGCAGCAGGAAAAAATTGTTTTGGAAAAACGAATCCGGCGGCACATCCCAGTCTTCCGGCGGCACGCGCAGCACGACCTTGATGCCGCCTTTCGGCGGCGGATGCGCGCGGACCCGCCGGATTTCTTCGTTGAGAACCGGTTCGGCGATTTTGCATTCCTCGATGTCCTCGACCAGGCCGCAGTCCCAGCGCACAAAGCCGATGTTCAGTTTTTGCTCCGGCTTGTTCCACTGGCTGCGAATCATGATGCGATTGCGGTAGCCGTAAGGTTGAGGGCAGGGGATGACCGGCGCGATCCGTGCCTGCTCAAACCCGCCAATGCGCTGAAACAAGTCGGCGATCTGTTTGTGCTTCAATCGAAGCTGCGTGGCGTAATCCACGTGCTGATACTGGCAACCGCCGCATTGGCCGAAGTAGCGACACGCCGGTTCGACACGCTCCGGCGACGGCTGCACGACACGCAAAAGTTTCGCGCGGGCGAAATTCTTTTTGACCCCGGTGATTTCAACCTCGACGACTTCGCCGACGAGCACAAATGGCACGAACACGACCATTGAATTACTGTCGAAAGTCGAAGGTCGAGGGTCGAGGGCGGCAACGCCATCCGGGGATGATTTTGCTTTCGACTCTCGACTCTCGTCCCTCGACGGGCTTATGCGCCCGACGCCTTCACCGCCGAACGCGATGTCTTGAATCGTCAAGGTGAGTTGATCGCCAATTTTGAAAGGCACACGTTCAGCTTAGAAAGCGGAACGCCCTCAAAAAAGACTTTTCACCGCGCGGGATCGCTTTTTGCGGCGATGGCTTCGGAGAAAATCGCCAGCACTTCCGCGCGGACGACCGCGCCGACCAGCTTGTTTTCCGCCGGATTGTTGACGACGGGCACGTTGCGCAATTCACTTTCCAGCACCGCCGGCAGCGCCTCGAGCAACCGCTGGCCGGGCGTGAGGCATTTCGGCGGCGGACGCATTACGTCATAGGCGATGACGGCGTCCAAATCCTGCGCGGAGTTCAGAAATTCCTTCAAATCCTGCAACGCCACCACGCCGAGCAACCGCTGTCGCGCGTCCACGACCGGCAGAAAATTATTGGAGTTGGTCAAAAAACGGTCGGCGATTTCCCGAAGCGGCGTGCTCTCGCGCACCGGCGTTACCGGCGCGCGCATGAGGTCGCCGATGGTTTGTTCCATGGCCGCGCCGGGGCGGCTGGTTTCCTGGCCGAGCGCCAGGCCCTTGACGCGCAGATGTTCCATGTAAACCGACTCTCCGTGCAATTGCCGCGCCACCAGAATGGAAACCACACAGGCCAGCATCAGCGGCGGCACGAGCGAATAATCCAGGGACAATTCAAAAATCATGATCATCGCCAGCAACGGGGACCGCGTCGTCGCCGCCAGCACCGCGCCCATGCCCACCAGCGCGAACGCGCCCGCCGGCACCCCCGCCGCCGAACCGCCCAGTTGATGCAACGCCGTGCCGAACAGCGCGCCGGCGCTGGCACCGATGAATAATGTTGGTGTGAACACGCCGCCCACCGTGCCCGCGCCGACCGTTGCCGCCGTCGCCACCCATTTTGCCACCAGCAATCCAGCCAGCCACAGGAGCGGGTTCGCCTCGGTCAGGAATTTTTCGTGCAAAATGTCATTGGTCACGGAATAGCCGTTGCCGCAAACGCCCGGAAATCCGACGGCGATGACGCCCACGATCAAACCGGCCAGCGTCAGCCGGAGATAAACCGGCCAGCGGAGTTTGCGAAACTGCTCTTCCCCCAAACGCAGTAGTTTCAGGAACACGGCGCCCACCACGCCGCAAAGCACGCCCAGCAGCACAAACCACGGCAATTGTGGCAGCGTGGCGGCGGGAAACGGCGGAATTTGATACCACGGCTCAATGCCGAAAAAGTTTCGCGACACCATGGCCGCGATGACCGACGAAAAAACCAGCGGCGCGAAGAGGTTCATCGAAAAATTTCCGAGCACAATCAGCGAAGCGAACACCGCGCCCGCAATTGGCGCATTGTAAGCTGCCGCGATGCCGGAGGCCGCGCCGCAGCCGACCAGCAATCGCAGCCGGTACGGCGGCCATTTGGCGAGTTGACCGAGTTTCGACGACAGCGTCGCCGCCAGTTGTGTGATGCCGCCCTCCCGCCCGATGGATGCGCCAGTGGCGATGCTGATGATCGCCGAAACGGTTTTCACCAGTTCCGTGCGGAATGGCAGCCGTCCATCACCCGCGACCACCACTTCGAGCAGGTTGGTTGAACCTTGCGGGCCGACGAACCGCAAGCCCCAATGCAAAACCAGTCCCGCCGCCAGGCCGCCCAAGGTCAGAACCAGGACGCGTTCCCAATCGTTCAACCGTCCGGCGACTTCCACCGGATCGCCGGGTTGAATGAGGTGAACCGCGTAGTAGAAGAACAGGTTCACCAGGCCGCCAATCACGCCGACCAGCCCGGCCAGCACGAGGTGAAACGCCTCTTCCTGGAGGACCAGCTTTTCGCGCAGGCGCAGCGCGCGCCGCCAGTGGCGGTGAAGAAAATCCCGCGCCTTGGTGACCATGCCGCTGTTCATCCACGACTGCACACGGCAAATCTAAACGCGGATTGCAATTTTGACGAGATGGGACTTTGAAACTTGCGCCCAATTCACTTCTTTTTCAAACCGGCGATGGCGTCCTTCATTTCGTTGAAGTGGAGGTCGGGATTGCCCGAGTCGGTGACATGAACGATTTTGCCGTCCCGGCCGATGAGGAAGCTGACCCGGCGCGCCATTTTCCGGCCCACCACCTGCACGCCGTAAAGGTCAACAATTTTCCCGTCGGGATCGGCCAGCAGGCGGAAATTCAATTTGTAATCGGCGATGAATTTTTTGTGGCTCTCGGCGGAATCAAAGCTGACCCCGATGACTTCAACGTTGTTTGTTTGCAACCCGCTCATGCGGTCGCGAAAACCGCACGCTTCCTTCGTGCAGCCCGGGGTGTTGTCTTTCGGGTAGAAATAGAGCAGGACGATTTTTTTGCCGATAGAACTCTTCAATTTGAACGTCTTGCCGTCCTGGTCCTGGCCGGTGAACAGCGGCGCGGTATCGCCGGCCTTGGGAATGGCGGCATAAGCTGCCGCGGTGGAAAAGAGGATTGAACCGATAACGAGCAGGTTTGTGAACCAATTTGTTTTCATGATGAACTATGGGGGTTTTCAAAATTAACGGTCCAAGGAAAATGGGCGTGGTCTCTGGCGACAGCTTTTGGACTGCGCTGGCAGAGCGCAGCGGCGACAGCGCTTTTGACGGATAACTCCAGCCGCCGACTTGTTTTCAAAGCGGCGTCGCGCTTCGCTTGCCGCCGCAGTCCAAAATGTTTCCAAGTTAATGTCATTTTGAAAACACACCCTAGTGTAGTGTCTCATTAATAACTGGTGTTATATGTGATCTGTGGTATTTTTC
>DAIRTX010000021.1:0-51810 GCA_036803685.1 Verrucomicrobiota bacterium
CGGCCCGGCAAGCACGCCAGTCCGACGGCCGCCGCTGTTGCCAGCCGGCGAACCGCTTGAACAAATTGAGCCTGCGCGTTTCTTGACACTTCCGGGCGTGGATGCTACCACCAGCGCCGATGCTGGCCACAAAAAACCTGCCGCGATTTGGCGCAATTGGTTTTCTTGCGCTTGCAATTCTCATTGCGGGCTGCACGCCGTCCGGCCCGCGCGCGCTGCTCAAAGGTAAAAAGCTTCTGGAACGCGGCGATTACGCCGGGGCAATGGCGCAGTTCAAGACGGCCACGTCGCTCCTGGCCACGAACGCGCAGGCGTGGAATTATCTCGGCGTGGCGTGCCAGTATGCCGGCCAGCCGACCAATGCGGTGACGGCGTATAAACGCGCCCTGGACCTCGACCGCGATTTGATGGAGGTGCACTACAATCTTGGTTGTTTGTGGCTGGAGCAGAACAAGCCGGATACGGCGGAAAGCGAGTTCACCGCCTACACGTTGCGCCGGCCCAAGGCGCCGGAAGGCTGGCTCAAGCTCGGCCTCGCGCAGCTTCAATCGCATGATCTCGCATCGGCGGAAAAAAGTTTCAGCACCGCGCTTTATCTGAGTCCGAACAACGCCGAGGCCTTGAACGGTTTGGGACTCGCGCGGGTCGAACGCGGACGTCCGCGCGAAGCGGCGCAATTTTTTGCGGCGGCGGCAAAGGAACAGCCGGATTACGCGCCGGCCTGGCTGAACCTGGCGACGGTGGCGCAGCAGCATTTGCACGACAACGCGCTGGCGCTGCAAAATTATCGCGCGTATCTGGCGCTGACGCCGCGCCCGGCGAATTGGGACGCGGTAAACGACATCGCGAACAGTCTGGAGCAGCCGGCGGCGGTCGCGGCGGCGAACCCGCCACCGGTGAATCAAAGTCAAGCTGCCGCATTCACGACTGAAAACAGAACGCCGGCGGCCGGCAGCGCGGTTCGCGCGACCGGGTTGCCACGAACGCAGGCGGTTGTCCGCGCCAGTTCAAATCCGCCGCGCGGAACAACTCCGGCGCAGATTGTGAAGGTTCAGCCGCAACCGGTGATTATCGGGACGCCCGTGGCAGAAACGCCGCCGGAACCGGCGACCGGGAAGACGGGCGTTATCCACAAGCTGAATCCGCTGAACTGGTTTCGTTCTTCCGCGCCGGAAAAATACAATGAAAATGGAGTGACGCCCCTGCCGCCACCGGCTTCGGACAACCACCCCGCCAGCTCAACGCCGTTGCCGCCGGCAAATTCCAGCACCCCAACGCAAACTGCATCCGCGCCCGCGCCGGCGCCGGTTATTGCGCCGAAGCCGGTTAAAATTGTTCAGCCCGCGCCGCCGAAGTTTCCGCGTTACTTGTATCTTTCGCCGCGCAAACCGAAGGCGGGCGACCGGCGGACGGCATCGGGTGTGTTCACACGGGCGCGGGAGTTTGAGCAGAATTCGCGCTGGCTGGACGCGTTGCAATCATATCGGCAGGCGACGGAACTGGATCCGGGCTGGTTCGAGGCGCAATACAATTACGGCGTGATTGCCTTTCGGCTGCGGAACTTCAATCAATCGCTCGCCGGTTACGAGATGGCGCTGGCGATCCAGCCGGATTCGATGGATGCGCGTTATAATTTCGCGCTGACGCTCAAGGCGGCGGGTTATGTGACCGACGCGGTGAATGAATTGAAAAAGATTCTGGCGGCAAATCCGGACGAGGTGCGTGTGCATCTGGCGCTGGGATATCTCTACGCGCAGCAATTGTACGACCCGGCGCTGGCGCGGCAGCATTATTTGAGGGTTTTGGCACTGGATCCGCGCAATCCGCAGGCGCCGGACATTCAGTTCTGGCTTTCATCGAATCCGCCTTGATGGAAGTTTGCCGGATGAAAAACTCCGCGCAAACTGTGCCGCGGCAAAGGATTTCACTTGCGGCAGCACGTTTCAAACGCCGGCTGGAACCCGAAATTGGCATGAAACAGGCTATAATTTAAATTGGCATTCTAAATTGGAGGATTTAATCTCACGGTTATGATTGGTGCGGCCATACCAAACCTGGCTCTCGATAATCTGCCGGTCAATTGGTTCGACGCGGTGGTGGTGGGAATGTTGATTTTCGGAATGTTCCGCGGGCGCAAGCACGGCATGTCAAAGGAAGCCCTGCCGTTGTTGAAATGGGTGTCGCTGGTCGTGGTGTGCGGGCTCTGGTATCAGACGGCTGCCCAACTATTGGTCAAGACCGCTGCATTAAGCAGGTTGGCCAGTTGCATTTTTGGTTATCTGCTTCTGGCGTTCGTGATTGTTCTCCTGTTTATGGCTCTCAGACGGCTCGTGGTTTATCGCGTGGCCGAGAACAATTTATTCGGCAGTGCCGAATACTATTTGGGGATGTTGTCAGGCATGATTCGGTTTGCCTGCATGCTGCTGGCCGTGCTGGCTTTGCTGAACGCGCCTTTCTACACGGCGGCGGATATTATAAAACACGACGCCTACGTGAAACGTTGGTACGGCGGCGGATTGTATAGCGGCAACTATTTTCCCAGTTTGCAGACCGTGCAGGCGCAGGTCTTCACCAAATCCTTCACCGGGCCTTACATCAAAGATTACCTGGGCCCGCTGCTGATCGAAACCGCTCCGCCGCCGACCGCCAAGCCGGAGCCAAAACCGGCGGTGGTTAACATTCAGAAGTAAGCGCCGCGTCGCCAAACAAGCATGGCTGGCACGCTTTCCCCCGCAACCCGCGAACGCATCCGCGCCGCCAGCGACATCGTGGACATCATCGGCTCGTATCTGCCGCTGAAAAAGGCGGGCGCAAACTTTGTCGCCCTCTGCCCCTTTCACAAGGAAAAGACGCCCAGCTTCAACGTCAATCCGCACAAGCAGATTTTTCACTGCTTCGGCTGCCACAAAGGCGGCGACGTGTTCACCTTCGTCAAAGAATACGAAAACATCGGGTTTATGGACGCCGTCCGCCGGCTGGCCGAACGCGCGAAAATTCCCCTGGAATTCGATCAAACCCCCGGCGAACAGCAATCACGCCACATCAAGGACCAGTTGCTCCAGATCCACGAGCAAATCACCCAACGCTGGCAAAACGCGCTGCTCAATGAAGCCAGCGGCCAAATCGCCCGCGATTATCTGACGAAACGCGGCGTGTCGCCGGAAGCGGTGAAACTCTTTCGTCTCGGCTGCGCGCCGGATGCCTGGGACGACACCGTCAACTGGGCCAAAAGCAAAAGCCACGAACTCGCCCTTGTCGAAAAGGCCGGGCTTATCATTCACAAATCCGAGACCCAAGATCAAAGGCCCGAGACCCGAACTCCGAACTCCGAACTCCGAAACTACTACGACCGTTTTCGCGGGCGGCTCATGTTTCCCATTTGCGACGAGCAGGGCCGGGTGATCGGTTTCAGCGGACGGGTCCTGTCCGGCGACGAAAAAACGGCGAAGTACGTCAACTCGCCCGAGACGCCCATTTTCACCAAGAGCCGGGTCTTCTTCGGCCTGGATAAATCCAAGCGCGCGCTGCTCGACGCCGGATTCGCCATCGTCTGCGAAGGCCAGCTTGATTTGATCGCGTGTTTTATGGGTGGGGTCCAAAACATCGTCGCGCCGCAAGGCACGGCCTTCACCGCCGACCACGCGCGCATCATCAAACGTTACGTGGACGAGGTGGTGCTTTGCTTCGATTCCGACGAGGCCGGCCAGAATGCCGCCGTGCGTTCGCTCGACCACCTGCTGGAGTCCGGCCTGGCGGTGCGCGTGGCGGTGGTGCCGGCGCCGCACGACCCGGACAGTTTCATCAAGGCCAATGGCGGCGAGGCGTTCCGCCGGCTCGTTGAAAATGCCGAAGGATTTTTTGATTACTATTTAAACCGGCTCTGCAAGCTGAACGACGCGAACAGCGACAAAGGTCGAAACGCCATTTTGCGCGGCATGGCCGAGGCCGTCCACAAGACCGGCAACGCTGTGCTCATTGACACCTACGCGCAGAAAACCGCGCTACGCCTGGGCGTTTCCCCCAAAGCCGTGCGCGCCGAATTTTCAAAGTTCAAGGTTCAAGGTTCAGGGTTCAAAGTTCAGGAACCGGAATCAGGCGAACCAGCGCCGGATTCCGAACCCGAAATGTCGCGTCCGTCCACTCAGGAATTCTGGTTGCTGAAACTTTTGTTGCTGCACGACGATTTGGTGGCCTGGACCGCGTTGCATCTGGACGTAAATTGGATTTCGCATCCGTTCGCGCGGCAAATTGTCGAACGACGGCTGGCGGCGCAGACCAATGAAACCTGGCAAAGCCTGGCTGCGTTTTTGGATGAGTGCGAATCGCCCGGAATGCGGGGCCTCGTCACCGAAGCCGTCGCCGAAGACCGCAAGCTTCCGAATCCCGACCAGCAACTGGCCGATGTGACGCTGAAGTTGCGGAATGAATTTCTTGATCGTCGAATTGCTGCGTGCGTTCAACGTGCAAGCCAGCCAGGAATTCCCGACGCCGAGCAAATCAAGTTTTCACGAGAGGAACAGGAGTTGCGGCAGCAAAAACGCGCGCCATTGAAATGACCCGCCTTCTCCCGCATTGCGGGATTCGGCGCGGCAAGCAAGTGGCAAGTGACATGTGACAAGCACCGGCAGCGCGACCCATGTCGCGTGTCACCCGCTTGGGCATGACAGCTAATTTCGAGCAACGGCCTGTCTAATATCATTGACATCAAATATCATTCGGCGTGATTTTTGTGCTGCCGGCAGTTACCATGACCAATATATGAGGGCGTTCGCAAATTCAGTTTGCTCTCGGACCGAAACCCAGTCCGCAGTCGGCACAAACCGCCTATGAAAACTCATCCGGGAAATTATCTTGCGCTGGCGCTGGCCGCGCTGGTACTCAGTTTATCCGTCCTTCAACCGGCTAGAGCCGCTGCTTGGGTCACCAACGGTCCGCTAATCACCGCGCGTTTTGATCACACGACGACTTTGCTGCCCAACGGCAAGGTGCTGGTCGCGGGAGGGCTTGGTAACCTTTGTAACGTTCTTTCCAGCGTCGAGTTGTACGACCCGGCCACCGGGACGTGGACAGTGACCGGTGCGATGAACACCGCGCGCTATCAACACACAGCGACCTTGCTGCCCAATGGGAAAGTGCTGGTTGCTGGAGGCTCGGGCAACAGTGGTTATGTTTACAGCGCGGAGTTGTACGATCCGGCCACCGGGACGTGGACAACGACCGGCACGATGAACACCGCACGCTATCAACACACAGCGACCTTGCTGTCCAACGGGAAGGTGCTGGTCGCGGGCGGATGGGGCGGCGGCAACAGCGCGGAGTTGTACGAACCAGCGACAGGAACGTGGGCGGTGACCGGCGCGCTGACCACTGCACGTGAATCACACACAGCGACCTTGCTCTCCAATGGGAACGTGCTGGTTGCGGGGGGCGGCTGGGGCAACAGCGCTGGTTTATCCAGCGTGGAATTGTACGATCCGACCAACGGGACCTGGACAGCGACAAACTCGCTGAACACCGCACGCCAAGGTCACACGGCCACGTTGCTGCCGAATGGGAAAGTGCTGATCACGGGAGGCGAAGTCGGTATGAGCGCTCGTTCCAGCACGGAGCTATACGATCCGGCCAACGGGACCTGGACGGCGACCAACCCGCTGAACACCGCACGCTATCAACACACGGCGACCTTGCTGCCCAATGGGAAAGTGCTCGTCGCGGGGGGCTATGGCACCAATTCTCTTGCGAGCACGGAGTTGTACGATCCAGTCACCGGGACATGGACAGCGTCCGGCACGCTGAATACTCCGCGCGAGGAGCACACGGCGACTCTATTGGCCAACGGGAAGGTATTGCTCGTGGCGGGTTTCAATTACCCGACCGGCTGGCTTTCCAGCACGGAGGTTTATGATTATGCCAGCGGGACGTGGACGAATACCGGCGCGATGAACATGGGACATGTCTCTCACTCCGCAACCTTGTTGTCTGATGGCACAGTGCTGGTAGCCGGAGGCTTCGGTGATAGCGGTGCAACCAATAGTGTTGCGGTTTATGATCCGGCCAACGGGACATGGAAGGCCACTAACTCAATGAACATAGCACGCGCTGAGCACAAAGCCACCTTGCTGCCGAACGGAAAATTGCTGGTCGTAGGGGGAGAATATGGCAATAATATCGGAGGAAATGAATATGGTAATGACAACATTCTTCTTTCCAGCGCGGAACTTTATGATCCAGTCGCGAGCGTATGGTCAATGAGCGGCTCAATGAGCACCGCCCGCGTGGGACATACCCTCACGCTGTTGCCAAATGGCAAGGTGCTCGTCGCCGGTGGAAGGAACGAAAGCAATTTTCTTTCCAGCGCGGAGATATACGATCTAGCCAGTGGCAAATGGAGAATTACTGGCTCGATGAGCACCAACCGCGAGGCACATACGGCTACCTTACTCGCAAATGGAAAGGTTTTGGTTGCTGGCGGACGTTCCGGTAATCTTACCAATTTTGAAACTCTCGCCAGCGCTGAGTTATTTGATCCAGCCAGTGGCACTTGGACCGCAACTGGCCTTTTGATCACTCCACGCAATTGGCACACGGCAACATTGCTGCCTAATGGGAAGGTTCTGGTTGCAGGAGGAGATGATTCAGGCGGATCTTTATTAACCAGCAGCTCAGGCATGACTCTTTCCAGTGCGGAGTTATATGATCCAGTTACCGGGAGATGGACGAATACTGGCTCGATGACCAATTATCGAGATAGCCACACTGCGAACTTGCTGCCCGATGGTAAAGTGCTCGTGGCAAGCGGTGCTGGTTATTCAACCAGCGCAGAGTTATTCGATCAGACCGCCGGGAAGTGGACTTTGACCGGCTCCATGACCGCCGAACGCCAGTATCAAACCGCGACGTTACTGCCCAACGGGAAGGTGCTGGTTGCGGGAGGCATCTATCCCGGCGGTGGATTTGCTTTCTCCAGCGCGGAGCTTTTCGATGTTGGTCTGGGTTACACCAATACCGCACAGCCACAAATTACTTCAATCACCACGCCGCTCAGTCTCGGCGGCAGCCTAGTCGTTACCGGCTCACAATTTCGCGGCATCTCCGGAGGTTCAGGCGGCAATTCCCAGGATTCATCCGCAGATTATCCGCTGGTACAACTCCGTCGCTTGGACAACGAACAAACGGTGTTCCTGCTGACCACGAACTGGTCCACGAATTCGTTCACCTCTTTGCCGGTCTGGAATTTCCCGCCCGGCTATGCGCTGGCCACCGTGTTTGTCAACGGCATCCAAAGCACCAGCAGCGTCGTCAACATCAGCGTTCCGGTTCCGACCGCGGCCACTCTGACGGGTCCGCAAAAACTGACCAATGGGTTTCGGTTTGCGTTCACGAACAGTGTGGGAGCGTTGTTCGGCGTGCTAACAACCACGAATCTGGCGTTGCCGTTGAGCCAGTGGACAGCGCTCGGCGGCGTCATGGAAATCTCGCCCGGCCAGTTCCAATTCATCGACCCGCAGGCCACGAACGGTGGCCAGCATTTCTACCGCGCATACTCGCCGTAAATGAAGTGACGAGTATTAAGTGGCGAGTGGCGTGCGACAGTTTGGAGTTCCGCCTTCAGGTGGTTGTATGCGGTCTTTGATCGAACCGCGTAAACGCGGAACTCCAAACGGGACAGTGTCAAAATGCGTCACCTGTTACCTGCTTGCCTCGCCGAATCCCGTAGTAGCCGAGGTAACGAGGCTCAAGTTCCAAGAACCCAGAACCGAGATGCCAGACCCCAAAGTCACCCGTCTCACTTCGCTCCCTGGTCAATCCAGGCGCGGATCAGACCGATTTGCTCGGGCGTGAGCGGTCCGATGTTTGCCTTGTTGTGCGGCGGCGGCATCCAGGTATCCTTGTCATTGCTGAGATGGGCAACATTCAGGACGAGCGGACTTTTCGCGCTGTTGCCGGGAATGACAACCTTGCCATCCTTGCTGCCTTTGAGCGCGTTTTCAAGGCTGTCGAGCTTCAGTTTGGCTTTCGGTTTTTCGCCGCTGTGACATTTGACGCACGACTGGTCAAAAATGGGTTTGATGTCGGTGGCGTAGGTCACGCCGGTTTTTGTCGAGGCGGGCGGCAATTGAGCGGTATCGGCGGCAGCGGCAAACGCCAGCCCGAAGGTGGCGGTCAGTGCAAGGGTGAATTTGATCGAGGTCGTTATTTTCATGGGTTCGGTTGATTTCGCGGACAATTTGAACTTAAGACGTTTGTAGTGTCAAAAAGTTTCAAATAAAGGTAGTGGGTCAATTTCACAGCACTGGTGGGGCGAGACTCCCGGCGAGCCGAAATAAGGACATTTTTCATTCAGTTTCCGGCTCGCGAGTACGCTCGCCCCACCAAACCAACCCACTGCCAAAAGCCGGTTCCGAAGCGCGGCTTGCCGGTGGCGGTTCGTTGCGTTAACCCTTATGCGTGAACGATGAAAATTTTTCCGATGCCGCACTGGTGGTGCTCGGCCATGGCACGACGCAAAATGACAGTTCCTCCGCGCCGGTGTATCAGCACACGGCGGAATTGCGCCGGCGGAAAATTTTCGCCGCCGTCCGCGAGGCGTTCTGGAAACAGGAGCCGCAAATCAAAAAGGTTTTGCCGGAGATTTCCGCGCCGCGCGCATTCATCGTGCCGCTGTTCATCAGCGAAGGTTACTTCAGCGACGAAGTCATCCCGCGCGAACTCGGCTTTGGCCCCAACTTCCATCTGCGAACTCCCAACTCTCAATTGTTCTACTGCCTGCCCGTTGGCTCGCACAACAGCATGACCGCCGTGCTTCTGTCCCGCGCGAAAGAAATGGTGGAAAAATTTCCGTTTCCGCGCGCGCCGAAGCCGAAGGACATCACGCTTTTCATTGCCGGACATGGCACGGAGAAAAATGAAAATTCGCGGAAGCCCATCGAACGGCAGGTGGAACTGGCCCGCGCCCGGAAAATTTATGCCGGCGTCCACGGGATTTTTCTCGAAGAATCGCCGCGCATCGCTGATTGTTATGCGCTGGCGGAATCGAAAAACCTGGTGGTGGTGCCGTTTTTCATCAGCGATGGGCTGCACACGCAGGAAGACATTCCGGTTTTGCTCGGCGAGGCGAGACGGGTCGTCGAGCAACGCCTGGCCGCCGGCCGGCCGGCGTGGCGCAATCCGACGGAGAAGAACGGCAAACTCGTCTGGTATTCGCCCGCCATCGGCAGCGAACCGCACATCGCCGACGTGATTTTGGAACGGGTCAAAGAGGCGGCGAGATGATTCGTCCTCGTCGTCGTCCTCGTAATCGAAAATTAAAAATTCGAGGAGGAGGACGAGAACGAGGAGGATTACGATTAATTTTATGAACAAACTTCGATTTGGAATATTGAGCACAGCGGGCATCGCGCGGAAAAACTGGAAGGCAATTTTCAGTTCCGGCAATTGCGTCGTAACCGCCGTGGCCAGCCGCGATGTGAAGCGCAGCCGCCAATTCATCGCGGAGTGTCAGGCGGAAACGCCGTTTAAAACTCCGCCGGCGCCACTCGGCAGTTACGAGGAATTGCTCGCGTCCAAAAACGTGGACGCCGTTTACGTCCCGCTGCCCACCGGCTTGCGGAAGGAATGGGTTCTGCGCGCGGCGGAAGCGGGCAAGCACGTGGTCTGCGAGAAACCCTGTGCCGTGAACGCGGCCGACCTTCAGGAGATGATTTCCGCCTGCCGCAAAAATCGTGTGCAGTTCATGGACGGCGTCATGTTCATGCACAGTCCGCGTCTGGCGCGCGTCCGTGAAGTGCTCGACGACGGCAAGAGCGTCGGCCCGGTGCGGCGGATTTCCTCGGCCTTTAGTTTTTATGCCGGCGAAGATTTTTTCCACGACAACATCCGCGTGGACGGCCGGCTCGAACCCGCCGGTTGCCTCGGGGATCTGGGCTGGTATTGCCTCCGATTCACGCTTTGGGCGATGAACTGGCAACTGCCGCACACGGTCACCGGCCGCCTCCTTTCCCAGTCTAACGTCGGTCCAGGACGTGCGCCCGCGCCGACGGAATTTTCCGGCGAATTGTTTTTTGACGGCGGCGTTTCCGCGGGTTTTTACTGTTCGTTTCTCGTGGCGCAGCAGCAATGGGTCAACATCGGCGGCGTGAAAGGCTGGCTGCGGCTGCCTGATTTCGTCCACCCGTTCGACAGCTACGAACCCGCTTTTGAGGTCAACCGGAGCGAAATTCGCCTCCGGGCCGCGGTTGGCGTTCAAGTGCAATCCGCTGTTTCAGACCCGGCTGAAATGGGCCACCCAACCGCGCAGGACACCCGGATGTTCCGCAACTTCGCCGACCAGGTTTTTTCCGGCAAACTGAACGACGACTGGCCGATGTGGGCGCTGAAAACGCAGCAGGTAATGGGTGCGTGCTTCGAGTCGGCGCGGAACGGTTCGGTGGGGGTGACGCTGTAATATTGAAGAGCGGCGGAGGGCCGCCGCGCTCCAAGACCTTTCGGATATCCTGGTGACTCCGGTTTACGCGCGAGCGTTTTGGAGTGCGCCAGCCCTCTGGCGCTTTTTTTGCGCACTTGCTACCGCACATTTCCATCTTCCATCCTCCATCCTCCATCCGCTATCTTCATGCCGTGCATTTTCGGAAGATCACCATCATCGGTGTCGGCCTGCTCGGCGGTTCCATCGGGCTGGCCGTCAGACGCCGGAAACTCGCGCGCCAGATCGCGGGTTTCGTTCGCCGTCGCGCCAGCCTGAAAGACTGTGAAAGGGCGGGGGCGGTGGATTTCGCCACCACCGATTTGCTGGCGGCTGTTTGGGATGCCGACCTCGTCATCCTATGCCTGCCGCTGTCGCAAATGCGTTCGCGCGTCAGGGAAATGCTTCCGGCATTGAAGCGCGGCGCCATTGTCACCGACGTCGGCAGCGTCAAAGCCAGCGTCGTGCGCGAACTCGAATCGCTGGTGGCCAAAGCTGGCGCGCATTTTGTCGGCAGTCATCCGATGGCCGGCGCGGAAAAAACTGGCGTAAGCGCCGCGCGCGCGGATTTGTTTGTCAACACCGTTTGCGTCATGACACCGGCGAAAAAGACAAACCCGGCCGCGCTGAAAAAAGTGGAACAGTTTTGGCGGGCGATTGGTTCGCGCGTGCTGCGATTGACGCCGGAAATTCATGACTCACTCGTGAGCCGGTCGAGCCATTTGCCGCACATCATCGCGGCGACTTTGGCCAGCCATGTTTTGAATCCGGCGCATCCCAGACATCAGGCCGCGCTTTGCGCAAACGGTTTTCGCGACACAACGCGCATCGCATCCGGCTCGCCCGAGATGTGGCGCGACATCGCACTGGCCAATCGCAAGAATCTGGCGAAGTCGCTGGATGCTTTCATCGCCGATTTGCAAAAATTCCGGCGCGTGCTGAAAAAAGCCGACGCGAAGACCATGGCAAAGTTTTTTGAAACAGCCAAAAAACGCCGCGACAATTGGTGCGCCGGCTGCGCCTCGCCGTCACCGGAATGAAACGAACCGTGATACGTGAGGCGTGAAACGTGAATCACGCATCACGCATTACGCATCACGAACATGTCATTGCCCGACCTCATCGAAATTGTGCCGCTCGACAAACCGGTGCGCGCGGAAATCACCGTGCCCGGTTCGAAGAGCATCACGAACCGCGCGCTCATCCTCGGGGCGCTGGTGGACGGCGAAGTCACCCTCGAAGGCGCGCTGTGGAGCGAGGACACCCAAATCATGGTCGAGTGTTTGCAGGAACTTGGCTTCATGGTGAATGTCGCGCCCGACCCGAACGAAATTTGCAACCGCACCATTACGGTTTATGGACAGGGCGGGAAAGTCCCCGGCGGCGGCACGGCGGAAAATCCTTTGGAACTATTTGTGGGCAACGCTGGAACGGCGGCGCGGTTCCTGGCGGCGTTGGTTTGTCTTGGCAAGGGTGTTTACCGGCTGCATGGCGTGCCGCGAATGCACGAGCGTCCGCAGGCGGCCTTGTTCAAGGCGTTGCGCGAACTGGGTTATCGCGTGGATTCGCCGAATGACAAATTACCGGCAACGATTTTTGGCGGTAGGGCCGATCCCGCATTGCGGGACCAGGACGCGCGGCAGCGCGTCCCTACCAGGGATTGCACCGTGAGTATCGAGGAGAGTTCCCAATTTGCATCGGCACTGCTGCTCTGTGCAAAAGCAGGCGGGTGGAAAGTTGAAGTAGTCGGTGAAAATGCCGAGGAATCGCCTTATGTGGCGATGACTTCAAAGATGATTGATGTATTTCCACATGGCGGTGGAAAGTTTCAAATCGAACCGGACGCTTCGAGCGGGAGTTATTTTTGGGGAGCGGGCTGGCTGTTTCAAGACCGAGAGAGTTATCCGATAAATGTGGCTGACTGGCCTAGCTCAAGCTGGCAAATTGACGCGCAATTCACTTTATATTTTCCGCCGCCACCAAGTCTTTCTCGGAACGGCCAACTCGGAGACAGCATTATGACGGCGATTACGCTTTCTCCGTTGATGCCAAACAAAATTTCTTTTTTAGATTTAGGCCGCCTGCGTGTCCAAGAAACCGAGCGGGTCGTGGCGTTGCGGACCGAACTGACGAAGTGCGGGGCGAAAGTGGTCGAGGAAGGCGACACGCTGACGGTTTGGCCGTCGAAGCTTCACGGCGAGGAGATTGAGACCTACAATGACCATCGCATGGCGATGTGTTTTGCGATTCTGGGATTGAAAGTGCCCGGCATCAAAATCAAGAATCCCGCGTGCGTGAAAAAGACGTTTCCGAATTTTTTCCAGAAACTGGCCGCGCCGCCGCCGAAAGGCCTGGGCGCAACGATTTTGGATGCCAAGACGGGGCGGAAGCTGAAGGAAGAGGAATTGTTTGCGGAATAATTCGTCCTCGTCCTCGTCCTCGTTCTCGTAATCGGCTTTCAAGAATTCGAGGACGAGAACGAGGACGAGGACGAGTAGGATAAAAATTTAATGAAACAACCGATTATCATCGCCATTGATGGCACGAGTGCCAGCGGCAAGAGCACGAACGCGAAGCTCGTGGCTAGGGCGCTCGGCTACGTTTATGTGGATACCGGCTCGATGTATCGCACGCTGGCGTGGTATTGCCTGAAAAGCCGGATTGACGCGCATGACGCCAAGGCCGTCACCGCTGCATGCCGCAAATGGAAAACATCGCTGGTGTGCGTGGACGCCCGCGTGCGGCTGCTCGTGAATGGTTATTATCCCGAAAAGGAAGTCCGCACCGCCGAAACCAGCGCCGCCGTGGCGCACGTCGCGGCGATTCCCCAAGTGCGCAAATGGATGGTCAAGCGCCAGCGTGAGTGCATCCGGTTCGGCAATCTCGTCATGGAAGGGCGCGACATCGGGACGAATGTGTTTCCGGAGACGGATTTCAAGTTTTACCTCGATGCACATCTGGAGGAGCGTTCGCGCCGGCGCGCCGCCGATGGCGTTCAGGAAAACCTCGCGGCGCGCGACCAGCGCGACAGCCAGCGGGCAACGGCGCCGTTGATGATCGGGCTGGGCGCCAAGGTCATCAACAATTCGAGCATGACTTCGGAACAAACCAGCGCGGCGATTCTTGAAGAAATCCGCAAAAGGCTTAAGCACGGAAAATGACGAATAATCAACCTAATGACCGAAGAATTCCAAAATCTCAAATACTTGCCGGCAGATTCTTTGGGGCGTGGACTAAAAAGCGCCAGGGGGCTGGCGCACTCCAAGACGCTTCGCGCTGTTCCTAATCCATCAAAATTCGCGGCAGCGTCTTGGACTGCGGTGGCCCTCCACCGCTTTTCATTGTCCGCATGAATCCCTCCTATCGCCTCGGCTGGCTCGGTTTTCGCGCAGTATACCGGTTTTATTTCCGCTGGCGCGTCTTCAATGCGGAGCGGGTGCCGCAAACCGGCGCGGTCATTCTGGCCTCGAACCACGCGAGCTTCCTGGACCCGCCGCTGGTCGGTTCGGGATTGCGCCGCCCGATCAATTATCTCGCGCGGGAAAGTTTGTTTCGATTTCCGGGAATCGGCGCGTTGTTGCGTTCGTGGCAGGCCGTGCCGGTGGACCGCGACGGCGGCGGCGCGGCGGGATTGAAAGCGATTTTAGATCGGTTACTTGCGGGCGGCGCGATTATTTTATTTCCCGAAGGCACGCGGACGCGCGATGGCCGGTTGCAGCCCGCGCGCTCGGGCATCGGTCTGGTGGTGATCAAGTCCAACGCGCCGGTCATACCCGTGCGGACGTTTGGAACGTTCGAGGCTTACGGACGGCACGTCAAATTTCCCCGCCCCAAACGGGTGGCAGTCAAGTATGGCTGGCCGATGCAATTTGAAACCTTGCGGGCCGAGGCGAAGAATTGCTCCAAGGCGCGGCTCAAGGAAATCTACCAGGAAATCGTCAACGAAATCATGGCGGCGATTGCAAACCTGGAGCCGCGGGCTGACGATGATCCGTAACAGCCGACGTGAGTCGGCTCTAATCCTTCAGCACATCATTCACCGGCGTCACCCACTGGAAAATTGGAGCCGACTCACGTCGGCTGCTACAACATTAAATCCCCAAGTTCGACAGCGTGTTGCTGATGGCGTTGACGATTTGGACGAGCCGGGGATTCGATTTCTCGAAGCCATCCACCGACGAGCGCAAACCCTGAAGCGAATGGTGAAGTGATTGCGGATTTTGCTTTGTGCGCGTGGCTTCGTGCGCGGAAACCTGCGCGAAGCCCGTGATGCTCCTGGCCTGTTCGTCGTGGGTTTTCGCCAGCGTGCTGACCTCGGACTTGAGCGTGCCGAGCAACTGGAGCAACTCACGTTTGCGCTCTTCGCTGACGGCGTCCGCGCCGCGGATTTTCGCCTCAATTTCGCCAATGGTTTTTTTGATCATGGTTTCCGCCCAAAGATTAAACATTGCCGTGAATTCGGCAAGGACGCAGAACCGTTTGGAGTTCCGCCGTTAGGCGGGAAAACCGGCTGAAGCCGGAACTCCAAACCGTGATTTTCATCAGCGTCCGATGCGCGGCAGAACCGGTCGAACAAGCTCCCAGATGTTTTCGCAGACAACTTCAATTGCGCCCGCGCCGCTCACCACGCGCACTCGATTCGGTTCAGCGGCAGCGATGGCTTCGTAACCCTGGGCCACGCGCGCAAAGAAATATTTGTCCCCTTCCTCAATCCGGTCGCGGACAAAGGGCAGGGTGGATTGACGCGACTGCAGGCGTTCGGCACTGACTTCCGCCGGCACGTGCAGCAGCAGGGTCAGGTTTGGCCGCGTGTCACCGACGGCAAAGTCAATCACACTCTTGACCAGCGCCAAATCCAACCCGCGCCCGTACCCCTGATACGCCGTCGTCGAATCGTAAAAGCGGTCGCACAAAACAATTTCGCCGACGGCCAGCGCCGGACGGATGGTTTCGCGGACGAGTTGCGCCCGGCTGGCATTCATCAAAAGCAATTCGGTTTCGTAGGTCATGGTCACGTTCACCTTGCTGTGCTTGAGCGTGTGGCGGATTTCCTCGCCGATGGGTGTGCCACCCGGTTCGCGCAACACGCGCACGCGATGTCCAAGTGCGCGCAGCCGTTCAGCCAACAGCTCCACCTGCGTGGATTTGCCGCAGCCTTCCGTGCCTTCAAATGTGATAAACAGGCTTTTCATTGGAAAACAGGAAACATCCAACGCCGAACATCCAACATCCAATGCAGTGAAAATTGGATGTTCGGCGTTCGATGTTGGATGTTGGATGTTTTTTCAAATCTTCTTCAGCTTCGGGCCCTTGGGCGTGTCTTCGATGACCCAGCCTTTGGCCTTCAATTCGTCGCGAATCGCATCGGCGCGTTTGAAATCTTTTGACTGGCGCGCGGCCTGCCGCGCTTCGAGCAACGCGGCCAACCCGGCGGGAACTTCAATTTCGTCCGGCGCGCCAATGCCGAGCACGGAATCAATTTTGTCCCACGCCGTCAATGCCGCTGTTGCTTCGGCTGTGCTCAAAGAATTTTCCGCCAGCCGACGATTTATTTCGCGCACCCATTCAAACACCGTGCCCCAGGCGGCGGAAATGTTCAAATCATCGTCGAGGGCATTGGTGAAATCTTTCACCAATTCGGTAGGGCCGATCCCGCTTTGCGGGACCTGGACGCGCGGCAGCGCGTCCCTACCAGTGATTTCGCGCAACTTGCCGAGGCATTCGTCAATCCGCGCCAGTGCCGCGTGCGCGCCCTGCAAACCATCCAGCGTAAAGTTGAACGTCTCGCGGTAATGCGCGGTGAGCAGCGAATAACGGATTTCTCGGCCGGTGAATCCTTTGGCCAGCAAATCGCGCAGCGTGAAAAAATTGCCGAGCGACTTGCTCATCTTTTTGCCTTCGACCAGCAGATGCGCGCCGTGCAGCCAGTATTTGACAAACGGTTTTCCGGTCGCGCCTTCGCTTTGGGCGATTTCATCCTCGTGATGCGGGAAAATCAGGTCCTCGCCGCCGAGATGCAAATCAAAGCTCGGGCCGAGTATTTTCGTGCTCATCGCGCTGCACTCGATGTGCCAGCCGGGGCGGCCTTCGCCCCACGGGCTGGGCCAGCAAACGTCGCCGTCCTCCGGCACGCGCGCCTTCCAGAGCGCGAAGTCGGCGACGGATTCCTTGGCGTATTCGTCGCTCTTGACGCGTTCGCCGGTGCGGAGTTCGTCAAAGTTGAGCTTGAGCAACTGGCCGTAGGTGCAGCCGCAGCCGCGGTATTTTTCGATGCTGAAATAAACCGAACTGTCGGCGGCCTGGTAGGCGATGCCGCGGGCGATGAGTTTTTCGATGAGCGAAATGATTTCGGCGATGTGCTCGGTGGCGTGCGGCGTGTGGTGTGGCAGAAGGCAATTCAGCGTTTTCAAATCTTCAAAAAACGCGGCTTCGTATTTGCCGGTGAATTCGCGCAGGGAGGTTTTGGTTTCCCGGACGTGTTTGATGATTTTGTCCTCCACGTCCGTGATGTTCATCACGTGCGTGACGGCGTAGCCCTTGAATTCGAGGGTGCGCCGGACGAGGTCGCCGAAGACGAACGTGCGCCAGTTGCCGATGTGGGCGAAGTCATAAACCGTCGGCCCGCAGCAATACATGCCGACTTTGGGGGGAGCGAGCGGCACGAACTCCTGAATTGAGCGCGACAGCGTGTTGAACAGTTTTAAAGCCATTTGCCTGCGCGAAATTTAAGGCGCAGCGCTGGAAAGAAAAGAAATTTTGTTGCGCGAAGGACGCGAAATTGGCGAAAGCAGTTTGCAGCCTGTCTGGGTTATTGGCTGCTTCGTCATTTGATCAAATTCAAATAAATTCGGTGATGAACGTAGCCGATAGACATACAAATGGCGCCAGTCATCAATAATGACAATGGCAAACCACCATGAAACATTGGAAAATCCAGAACAGCACCAGCAATGGCAAGCAATATCATGAGACCGCCGACTGTCGTGTTGATGATGAAAGAGAGCTTATAGCCTCTCGTGTTTTGTGTTTGGGGTGCTTTCATAAAATGTCAAAGCGTTCTAGCAGCCTGTCTCGTTTAATCGTTGCGACTGTATTTCGCGTTTAAGTTTCTGTCCAGCGTGTTCTTGAATCCAAAAAAACGCTGCATTGAGCGCCGTAGGCGCGATATCTTTGTAGTTTAACCCAAATAAAATAAAAAGCTCCGTCAGGAGCGGTATATTGTGATGTCGCTCCGCTGGAGCTTGAAAATTTATCGGAACATTTTTCTACAAAGATTTCGCCCCTGACGGGGCTGAATTTTCGTCGTCGCTTTGCGTTTTTGGTTTCAACCGCTCGAACCGTTCGACGAACAGAAAGAAAACACCGGGGCCGAAGCAGAGCAGCATGACGGAGATGCCGGTGGCAATGCCCCAGAACGTGCCGGCGGGCGCGCAGCAATCGTCGCGGCGGCGGACGATGACGTGGCTGGGCACGGCGATGATGAGTTCGAGAATGCTGCCGCGCAGGAGCCAGCGGGTGGCGCGTTGGAGGAGTGCGTCGGGTTCATCCGCTTTGGTGGCGCGGCGGAAAATGATGGCCCAGACGAGCCAGAAAATGAGGACAGTAACAAATATGCTTAAGAGGGATTGCCAGTCGGAATTCTGGACGTTTTGTGTCGGGTTATAATTGATGGTGTTTGCCATCCAGTTGAACAAGCCTTGCAAATCAAAAATTGTAAAAGCACCGTCCGTAAAAATGGCGCAAAGCAGTGACAGCAGCCCGGCCAATAAGAGATTGGCCAGAAAAAACGCGGTGACGATGACGGGGATTTTCAGCGGACGGCGCGCGGGCAGGCGGCGTTCGGCAATGTTGATGGGCAGCAGGAGCAGCAAGGCTTGTCCGGCGACGAGGATGCCGAGCCAGAGCCAGTAACCCCAATTGGCATACATGGCCAGCGCAGCTTTGATTCCCATGCTGTCGTTTTTTAATCCCCAATTGCCAAAGGCGACGAGCGCGACCGGCACGGTCAGGACAAGCAGCGCCAGCGCGTAAAGCAGGACCGTAAGGATGGCCCAGCGTTTCATGGTTTTTCAAGTTGGCCATGAAGTTCAACACCAAGCCAGCGAAATCGGCGCCGGTATTTTTATGAAATCCGGCTTTAGCCGCTTGCAAAAGATGCCGGCTGCAAGCAAACTTTCCAAAACGAGAATTAATAACCGACATCAAAAAGGAGCACATGAGCAAAGAGGCAAAGCTGGAGTTGGACGGAAAAATATATCCGCTGCCGACGGTTGAAGGCAGCGAAGGTGAAAAGGCGGTGGATATTTCATCGCTGCGCGCGAACACGGGCTATATCACGCTCGACGACGGCTACGGCAACACCGGCTCGTGCGTCAGCAAGGTCACGTTCATTGACGGCGACAAGGGCATTCTGCGCTATCGCGGCATTCCCATCGAGGACCTGGCGGAGAAATCCAACTTCATCGAGACGGCGTATCTCATCATTTACGGCAAATTGCCGAACCGCGCGCAGTTGAAACATTTTTCGGATTTGCTCACCGACAACCAGTTTCTGCACGAGGACATGAAGTTTCATTTCGAGGGTTTTCCGATGGGCGCGCATCCGATGGCGATCCTTTCGGCGATGATCAACGCGGCGAGCTGCTTCGACGAGCGCCTGATGCGCTGGAAATGGGGCGAGACCAAGGATTTTGACGTATATGTGGCGCGGCTGATTTCGCAGGTACGGACGATTGCGGCGTATTCGTATCGCAAGTCGCGCGGGCTGCCCTTCATTTACCCGAAGAAGGCCTACAAATACACGGCGAACTTTCTGCACATGCTGTTCTCGACGCCGTACGAGGATTTTGAATTGAAACCGGAAGTCGTCAAGGCGCTCGACTTGATTTTTCTGCTGCACGCGGATCACGAGCAGAATTGCTCCACCTCCACCGTGCGCATGGTGGCATCGAGCCAGGCGAACCTGTTCGCCAGTTGCGCCGCGGGCGTGTGCGCGTTGTGGGGGCCGTTGCACGGCGGCGCGAACCAGGCGGTGATTGAAATGCTGGAGGAAATTCATCGCGAAGGCGACGACGGCTCAAAATTCATCACGGCGGCGAAGGACAAAAACAGCGGCAAGAAGCTCATGGGTTTCGGCCACCGCGTCTACAAGAATTACGACCCGCGCGCCAAAATCATCAAGAAAGCCTGCGACAACGTTTTGTCCAAGTTGCACATCAATGACCCGTTGTTGGACATCGCCAAACATCTGGAGGCGGCGGTGCTCAAGGATCCGTATTTCATCGAACGGAAGCTGTATCCGAACGTGGATTTTTACAGCGGCATCATCATGCGCGCGCTCGGCATACCGGTGGAGATGTTCACCGTGATTTTTGCGATTGGCCGGATGCCCGGCTGGATTGCGAATTACAAGGAAATCATGGAGGAACCAAAGGGCCGCATCTATCGGCCGCGGCAGATTTACACCGGGCGCACGCTCAACCATTACGTGCCCCTGACGGAGCGCAAATAAATGTGGAGCCCATGGGCAGCATGGTATTTTCTGATTTTGTCTTCAAGATTTGAAAACAACATCGCTTGCGGAAAGGCATAATTCCTGCTCATTTCAGGGCACAATTGCCATGAAGAAAATTTTGGTCATTGACGATGAGGAATGGTTGCGCGAGATGATTCACCTGGCGCTGAAGCAAAAAGGCTTTGAAGTCATTGAAGCCGTCAACGGCGCCGATGGCATTGAAAAGGCGCGCAAAGAATTGCCCGACCTCATCCTCTGTGACGTGAACATGGAAAAAGTGGACGGTTACCTGACCCTGTCCTCGTTGCGCACGGAAGCGCCCACGGCCTCCATTCCGTTCATCCTCATGACCGGCCTGGCCGACAACGCGGGCATGAGGCACGGCATGGAATTGGGCGCCGACGATTACCTGCCGAAACCGTTCACGACCGATGCGCTTTACGCCGCCGTGAATGCGCGCCTGAAAAAAGCCCAGACCGTGCGCGATGAAGCCGAGCGCAAGCTCGCTCATTTGCGTGACAACATCAGCCTGATGCTGCCGCACGAGTTGCGCACGCCGCTCAACGGCATTCTCGCCTACGGCGAAATTCTCGCCGCCGACGCCGCCAAACTCAAACCCGCCGAAATTGCTGAAATGGGCCACGTCGTTCACCAGTCCGGCAAGCGGCTGGAGCGGCTCATCGAAAACTTTTTGATTTACGCGCAGCTTGAATTGATTGCCGCCGACCCGAAGAACGTCAACGCCCTGCGTCTCGGCCGGACGGAACATCCCGTTGCGCTGCTTGAGAAGCATGCCGCCGCGCAGGCTGTGCTCGCGAATCGTTCCCCGGATTTGTCCTTCGAGCTGGCGGACATTCCCGTGCCGATGGCCGAGGAATATCTTAGCAAGGTTGTGGATGAACTTGCGCAAAACGCCTTCAAGTTTTCCGATCCTGGCTCGTCCGTTCGCTTGACGCTGACCGAGGCGTTCAACACCATTACACTTACCATCAGTGATCAGGGTCGCGGATTTACCACCGAGCAAATCACGCGCGTCGGCGCTTATATGCAATTCGACCGCACGATGCAGGAGCAGCAAGGGTTGGGGCTCGGCCTGGTCATCGCCAAGCGGCTCGTTGCCTTGCACGGCGGCGCACTTTCCATTGTAAGTGAGCCGAGTATGGGCGCTGTCATCTCGGCCAAATTCTCCAAGGCGAAGACGGATTGATCGCGGAGTAAAATTTCAGAGCGGCAATCGTTCGTAGAGAAAAACCAGTCCGCGTCCGGCCAGTTCGGCCGCCAGAAACACCAGCACAATTCCCACGACCGGCGCAAAATCCGCCTTGCCCACCCGCAGCGGCAGCGCGCGCAAGGGCGACAACAAGGTCTGCGCCCCGGCGTTCACGTAACCCCAAAACGGATGTTTGCCGAAGTAAATGTAACTGTTCAACAGATGCAGGACGAGCAGCGCGCCGGCGAGATATTTCCACGTCAGATAACTGCTCAGCCCGATGACCAGTGACTCTTCAAATCGTTGCGCCGTCGAAACGGGCTTCGGGATGATTTGCAATTCCGCCAGCAGCCAGCTGGCCAGCCACCAAAACGTCGCCGTGACAATCAGCGGTAGAAGAAATTTCACCCCGCGCGCCCAGCGATCAATGCCGCCCAGGGGCATTCGCACCAGACGATGAAAAGTCAGGGGTTCCGGCCCGGCCAGAATGGAAAGCAGCAACAGCCAGAGATAAAACACACCGAGCGTCAGCCCGAAACTGAAAATGGAAAACAACAACATACGCACAAAATAATCGCTGCGGAACGAAAGCGTAATGACGCTCAAATTCAAGGTGCCCGTCCAGTGTGCCGCCGAACCGATCTGCCAGTAGAACAACGCGCGCAGCAGCAACAGCCCGCCCAGCGCCGCGAGCAAATGCCATCTTCGCAAACGCCGCGGCTCGGCCCGCCGAAGTGTGCCAATCAACGTCGCGGGCGTCCGTTTGCCGAGCGGATCGAAGCGGACCGAACGCCAGTTCAGCCACAGCAACAAGCCTGCAAGGTTCAGAATGAAGTCAATCAGGGCCATGTGACGTGATGCGTGAAACGTGATACGTGATGCCTGATGGATGCGCAATGCCGAATCACGCTTTACGTTTCACGCATCACGCTTCACATCATCTTCAACAGTGTGTCCGCCATTTCCGATGGCGTGACGGCGACTCCGATGCCCGCGGCCTTGAACGCCGCGATTTTTGCCTTCGCCGTGCCTTCGCCGCCGCTGATGATGGCGCCCGCGTGGCCCATGCGGCGTCCGGGCGGCGCCGTTGCCCCGGCGATGAATCCAGCCACAGGTTTTTTGCAATTTTTCTTGATCCACCCGGCGGCTTCTTCTTCGGCGCTGCCGCCGATCTCGCCGATTATAAGAATGCCGTGCGTGTCTGGATCGTCGTTGAATAACTTGATCACATCGAGATGCGAGAGCCCGGGAACCGGGTCGCCGCCGATGCCGATGCACGTGCTTTGACCCGCGCCGCGGGTGGTGAGTTGCCAGACGGCTTCATAAGTCAATGTGCCGCTGCGCGAAACGACGCCGATGTGCCCTTTTTTGTGGATGTAGCCGGGCGCGATGCCGATGCGGCAGCCACCGTGGGAATCTTTTCCCTCACCGGGCGTGACGATGCCGGGACAATTCGGGCCGATGAGCCGCGTCGCGCGGCCTTGCAATGCGCGCTTCACGCGAATCATGTCGCGCACGGGAATGCCTTCGGTGATGGCAACCACCAGTTCCAGCCCGGCATCCGCGCCTTCGAGAATCGCGTCGGCGGCAAAGGCTGCCGGAACAAAAACGGCGGAAGCCGTCGCGCCGGTTTGTTTCACCGCCTCGGCGGCCGTGTCGAAAATGGGGACTTTCTTTCCGCCGTGCTCAAAGACCTGGCCGCCCTTGCCGGGCGTGACGCCGGCGACGACCTGCGTGCCGTAATCAATCGAGAGCTGCGCGTGCCGCGCGCCGAAGCTACCGGTGATGCCCTGGACGAGGACCTTGGTGTCGGGTTTAACTAGAATAGACATGGGAAAATCAGTTCTGGCTTTGTTGCTTTTTGATTTCTTTCAAATACTTCACGGTGATTCTGTCGTGATCGCGGTTCATTGCTTCTTTTGATCGGATCAACGCTTCGATGTCAAGAATCCGGCATTGGCCATAAGGCAATTCCACTTCAACACTGTGTTTCAAAACTGCTTCAAAGTTGCCAACACCCAGGACTTCGCCCAGGCAATCAACGATTCCCAAGTCTGTCTTCAAATACAAATTATTCAGGGTCGCACACTGTTCCGGCGTCAGTTCCAGAGGCAAATCCGGCCTTGAGCGATGCACCGGATGCAAATCCGCGAATGCCTTCTGGATGCGCATCAAATTCGCCTCGCTGAACCGGCAGCAAATGTCCACATCGAGTGTGACCAGGGTGACGCCATGCGCCACCGCCGCGAATCCGCCCACCAAAACGAACTCGACTTGCGACGAAATCAATCGGTGCATCAGTTCACTAAGGTTTTGCATGGCGTTTTTCCATCGCTGTGCGCAGCGACTCGGCAAAATTCAGCGCGTCATCATTGGCCTGCATACGTTCCCATGGCGTTTTCGCCAGGCTGTCTCTCAACAACGACAAATCAATGTCACCGCCCGCTGACACACGGTAAGCTGGCGAAGTTTCCTTCAAGACCATCCCTGCTTTGTCGTGTTTTTCCGGCATTGATTTACTTCGCGTTGCGTTTGTGGATGCAGATGGTGTTGCCGTCAGGATCGAAAATCATGGCCATGCGGGAGACGGGCGTGGGAAACGGCTCCATCCGGAACTTCACGCCGTTTGCGCGCAGATGCGCGATGGCCGCGTCGAAATCTTCAATTTCCAGCGCCACGGAGCAGCCGTCGGGGCTGGGTTTCCAGCCGGGTGCGGAGCCGATGGAAAGCGTGCCCGGGCCAATGTCGTATTCCGCCCAATGCGAGTCGGGCGGGAAGTCATTCACCTTGGTGGGTTTCAAACCCAGCACGCCCTCGTAAAACTTGCGCGCCCGGGCGAAGTCGGTGACGGCGTAACAACAAAATGCAATTTCGATGACTTTCAGCATGACGATGGTTGTTTGTGGTTGAACGCGCCTAAGTTTGTTTTCCCGGCCGCAAAACCCGGCACCCGTTTCAAAAGTTTCGCCGCCGACTGTTGCAGGCGATACCGCAAACCGCGCCGGACGGGCCGCCGGTCGGTGACCTCGCGCACCATCTGTTCGCGCAGGGCATCGCACCGGCGTTTCGATTGCTCGTGTTGTTGGGCCAGTTCAATCATTTGCTTCTGCAATTCCACCAACCGACGATAAGGCTCGAGGTCGTCCGCGACCTTTTTCATCCCCGGATTTTCGTTTCTGCCCCGAAACATGCGCCTTAATTCTTCAAAAACGTCTGTTTTCCCACGGCCTTGACCACCTTCTGCGCCGCGTCGGCCATGGAATCGCCGGGGATGAGTTTCAGGCCGGATTCGGCCAGGGTTTTTTTGCCGGCGGCGGCATTGTTGCCTTCCAGCCGGACCACCAGCGGCAATTTGAGGCCGGTTTCCTTCACCGCTGCGACGATGCCGGTGGCGATGACGTTGCAATCCATGATGCCGCCGAAAATGTTCACCAGAATGCCCTTCACGTTCGGGTCCTGCAGGATGATTTTGAACGCCGCCGCGACCTGTTCCTGGCTCGCGCCGCCGCCCACGTCGAGGAAGTTCGCCGGCCTGCCGCCGAAATGCTGGATGATGTCCATCGTGGCCATCGCGAGGCCGGCGCCGTTGACGAGGCAGGCGATGTTGCCGTCGAGCTTGATGTAATTCAGGTTGAACTTGCTGGCCTCGATTTCGAGCGGCGCTTCCTCGTTCAAATCGCGCAGGGCCTGGATGTCGGCGTGGCGGTAAAGGCCGTTGTCATCGAGCGAAATCTTGGCGTCCAGCGCCACGACGGTTTCCTTGCCGTCGGGCAGTTCGACGACACACATCGGGTTGATTTCCACGAGCGACGCGTCGCATTCCCACCACGTGGTATAAACACCGGCGATGAATTTGGCGGCGGCGTTGAGCAAATCGCCCTTGAGACCAAGCCCGACGGCAATCTTGCGTGCCTGATACGGCATGATGCCCACGGCGGGATCAATCCATTCCTTGAAAATCTTTTCCGGCGTTTTGGCCGCGACTTCCTCGATGTCCATGCCGCCCTCGGTGCTGGCCATCACGAGCGGGCGGCCCACGGCGCGGTCGAGCAGCACCGCGAGATAAAATTCCCTTTTGATTTTCGCCCCGCTGGCGATGAGCAGCGTCTGCACGCGGCGACCGTCCGGGCCGGTCTGTTTGGTGACGAGCACGTTGCCGAGCATGTTCTTGGCGTGCGACACCGCCTCGTCCACCGACGCGGCGACCTTCACGCCGCCTTGAAAACCGGTCTTGAAAGTCCCTTTGCCGCGTCCGCCGGCATGGATTTGCGATTTAACGACCACGCGGGCACTGCCGCCGGCGGTGATTTTTTCCGCCGCGGCGCGGACTTCGTCGAGCGATTTGGCGGGGATTTCCAGCGGGACGGCGACGCCGTATTTGGCGAGCAGTTGCTTGGCCTGGTATTCGTGGATGTTCATTTCAAAATTTGACCCGGCGCATTAAAAACGATTGTGACGGGAAATCAAACTTTTAACACCAAAGCCGGTTGAGAGTTGAGGGTTGAGAGTTGAGGGTTGATTCGTCTTCGTTTCACTACGACGCGACATGGAGGGTTGAGGGTGTGGTGTAGTGTCGGCGCTGTGCGCCGATGGGTTCAGCCACCATCTCTTGCCGTCTTTGCTCCCGACTTTTTCATGCCACGATTTACTAAATCAGAGCACGCTCGTCGACTCCCATGCGCTGTCATCTCCCCGCTCCCATCCCCTGTCACTTGGCCACTTTGACCCCTTTTTCTTTTGCCCCTTTTCCGATTCATTTGACACCGGTTGGAAGCAGCTCACCCAGACGGCGGACACGTCCTCCTTGCCTCAAGCGCCCCAACATTACTTCCGGCTCAAGCGAAGCTGGCTCGCCCCGTGAAGTGATGGAAAAGAAAATGCGCCGGCTTGTCGCGCTGTAACTTTGTGAAAGCGGAGGCGCAGCCCCAGGGTGAAATGTCATAATTCCAAGGTTCTCATTTCTCCTAAACTTTGTCTCATATGCGACAAAGTTTGGTCATGCCAGATCAATGTTCGAATGCCTCCGCGGGAACTTGGAAGAGCGTGGATCGGTCGTTGAATAACGGCAAAATTGGGTGCTGTGGAAAAAAACCGTTGCTACCCGTCACATTTTCCAGGACTTGCTCCTGTGCCCAGACTTTGTCTCATATGCGACAAAGTTTGGTCATACCGCCAAAATGAAATTGCCATGGGGAAAAATGTCACAATTCCAGGACTTTCACTTTCACGGCTGGCTTTTTTGGAATCGGGAGGAACGCAAGGCGGCGTCGAGCTGGCGAAGGTCTTTGGGCAATTCGGCGGTCCAAGTCATGCGCTTGCCGGGCTGTTCCGGGTGTTCGAGGCTGAGGACTTCGGCATGCAAGGCTTGACGCGGGAAATCAATGGGCGGGTTGGCGTGGTCCTGTCCGCGATAGGCCGGGTTATACGTGCGGTCGCCGATCAAGGGGAGTCCGGCGTGGGCAGCCTGGACGCGGATTTGATGTTTTCGACCGGTCTCCAGCCGGAGCCGCAATTTGGTGACGAAGCCTTTGCCGCCGGCGAGCGGATACTCCGCGATGACTTCGTAATGCGTGATGGCCTCGCGGACTTCGGAGCCCGGGTCTCTGAGTTGCGTTTCAGAAAGCACGTGCTGGCGCAGTTCGTCCCGGCTCAATTGCAGCCATTGCCGCCAGGTGCCTGTGGGCGTGCTCGGACGTCCTTCCACGAACGCCACATACTCCCGCTTCATGGAGTGCGCCTTTAATTGCTCGATGAGGTGGTGACGCGCGGCGGGGTTCGTGGCCATGCAAAAGACGCCGCTGGTATATTGGTCGAGGCGATGAACCGGCAAAGGTTGAAGCCGGCGATAGGCGGTCGGCAATGACTTTCCGGCGACGCCGCGGTTCCGGGCCTTCAGTTTTCCCGCCAGGAAATCGGCGAGGATGCTGAGCGCGGAAAGATCGCAATTCGGCGCGGGCACGGAGATGAGGCCGGGCCCCTTGTTGACGATGGCGAAGGCGGAATCCAGGTAAAGCAACGAAACGCGCGGATGAATCTGCCAGCCGGAACCGCACGCCAGAGTGGTGGCATGGCGATCGCGCAGTTCCAATGTATCGCCCGGGTCCGTGATGGTTTGATGGGGTTTGCGGATGATGACGCCGTTGACGCTTACCCGTCCCGCCACGATCCATTGTTTGGCGCGGCTCTTCGGCGTGTCGGGATGCTTCCGCAGCAACCAATCCAATAGCGGGCTGACCGCCGCTGTGCGGGATAAGGCTGAAGGCTGAATGCTCAATGCTAAAGGTCTCCTTTCGAACGTTTATCTATGGTTGTGAATATGGCGATGAGTTGGCGGGTTTCGTCGAGCAGGTCGGCCATCTTCGTTGTCGAAACGCAACCGCTGTCCACGAGCAATTCGAGCCAATACTCGATTTCTTCGATTTCCTTGGGGCAGTCGCCAATCTTGGAAATGAACTCCGCTTTGGACCGACCGCGCGACGCCTCGCGGTAGTTCGCGCCAACGGACGTTCCGGAACGAAGAACCTGCTTGCCAAGCACCTGCGCAACCGTGTCGTTCTTCGGCAGTTTGGAATACATACGGATGACTCGAAGCGCAAATGTCTTCGTTCTCGGTTTCAAATCCTGTGGCTTTTCACTCATATCGTTTTAGCGTTTAGCCTTTTCTGTTTTAGCCTTTAGCCTTCAGCCTTCAGCCTTTTTACGTTACCCGCCCGCGAACACCGGGCGAAAGTTCGCCTCGGTCAGGATGCGCGCGACCTCCGCGCGTTTGTCGCCCTGAATCTCGATCTGGCCGTCCTTCACCGTGCCGCCGGTGCCGCAGGCGCGCTGCATCGCCCTGGCCAGTTGCTCCTTTTCCGGCAGACCGATGCCGACAAAGTTTTTCACCACCGTCACCGTCTTGCCGCCGCGCCCGGCCTTCTGCCGGAGGATGTCCACGCGCCCGCGATTTTTCTTCGCCGGTTTCGATGGTGGCGCGGAATCCGCCGGCGAATTTTTGGGTGCGGGTGGGAGACCATCGCTGGACAGCGCGTCAAAAGGATTGTAACCGAAACTCGCTCCGCCGTCGGTGGGAATGTGTTTGGAGACTGCCATAGTTGAGTGTGTTGAGTGTTGAGGGTCAATCCAAAGAGCGATCCGCCTACGCGTTGCTTCAGCGCGGCAAGGAGTCGAGGGACGAGCCGTCTTCATTACACTTCGTCGCGTCGAGGGACGATGAGGATTTGGAAGTGCCCAGCGGATGCTCGTGTTTTTGCCATTCCTCGGAGACGTGGCCGGCCCAACAGGCCGGCCGTTTTAGGATTTATTGCCATGAGGTTTCGTGTGGTAGGCGGGCGGCGTTTCACGCAAGGCGTCGGCGGTTTCCACGGGCATCCAAACGGCTTCGCCATTTCGCCAGACGGCGAGCGGCTTGCCGCGCTGCCGGTGGTCCTCCACGACCTTGGCAACGGCTTCGGTCAAAGCCTGCATGGCCTTCTGGGTGAGGGATGTCTTGGTTGTTTTTTTCATGGTGCAAACTTCCGCCGCAACTGGTCGTAAAGCGCGGCATCGCCGATCACAGTCTGCCCCGCCTCGTCCTTAAAAATCAATCGCGGTGTGTCCGAGGAGTTGTCGAAGCAGTGCAGCGTGTCGAGCAGGGGCCGATAAAGGGCAAAAAGGTTTCTCAACGAGCGGTTGAAGCGGCGGCGGACATCGCGCTCCGGCACCTCGTGTCCGCCACTCTCGACGCGATCGCGAATACGGAGCAAAGCCAGTTCGGAGTTGGGAATCCACAGGTAAAACGATATGCAGCCGGAAACCGGATTTCTTCATCCGATGCAGCAGCGGCACATACGCGCGACCCGACAGCGTGGTTTCAAAGGCAAAATCGGTGCTGGCTTCCGTGAACTCCGCAATGCGCTCCAAAACGGTGCGCCCGGCACGCAGCAGCCCGGCGTCCGGATCAAACGGCGAGTAGGCGCGGGCAATCAGGTCGGCGTTAATGAAATTGGGGCACCACGCGTAGAGTGGAAGAAACTGGGTGGCAAAGGTCGTTTTCCCCGCACCGTTTGGTCCGGCGATGATGTAGCAGATGGGGGTGGCAGGTTTGCGGGGCATTGCCTTTAGGCCGCATATAGCAGCGATTGCAGTTGGTTCACGGCGTTGCGGAGTTGGTCTGCGCCGCCGAACTTGCCGATGATTTCGTTCACATTGCCGCGCAGTGAAATCGGCGGGACTTTCAGCACGTCGGGCAGCGTGAATTGGAGTTCGCCGTCGGTGAAGTAGCATTGCTCGGCAATCGAATGCGGGTCGTTGTCCCACCCGGCAGCTTGAAGCTTCTGAATCTTTCCCATATCCATGCCCATTTGTGGGCATCGTAAGCCGCGGGGGAGTTTTCGCAAGCGAGAAGGAAGGAGGAATTAAGAAGGCAGAATGAAGAATGGGGAAGACCGCGTAAAAGGCCTTCAGCCTCACGCGGCAGGCCGTGTAAAAGGGCCTTCAGCCTCACGCGGCAGGCCATGTAAAGGGCCTTCAGCTTCACGCGGCAAGCCCCGGGCGTAAAAGGTCAAACCCCGTGGGGGCACGCCCTTTTACGGGGCTTCCTTCTGCATTCTTACTTCTTCCCCCGCCCGTCCGTTCGGTAGGGCGCGGGTTTTTCGCGGAGGGCGCTCGAATCCGAATGAACCGCACTGCCCCGAATGGCGAGTTCCCGTTCGCGCAGGGCATCGAGCATCCGCAGCTTTTCCGTCACGGGCCGCGCGGCGAGATTGCGGCGCAGGGCGCGTTTGCTTTCGAGAATCTTTTGCAGGTCAAAGCTCATGGCGTGTCGCTAAGAAATTGTCGTTCAAACTTCCGCCAGGCGTCAAGGCGGAAGAAAGGCCGAAGGCTAAGGGCTGAAGGCTGAAACGAGATCGCCAAGAATTGAAATCCGATTCCGCCTTTTCATAAACTTTAGCATTTAGCCTTTATCCTTTAGCCTTGCTTCTTCAACCCATTTCCCTTGAATCGACGGCGGGGCGCGGGCAAGGCGGAAGAAAGGCTAAAGGCTGAAGGCTGAAGGCTGAAACGAGATTGCCAAGAATTGAAATCCGATTCCGCGCCTTTTCATAAACTTTAGCATTTAGCCTTTATCCTTCAGCCTTGCTTCTTCAACCCATTTCCCTTGAATCCATCAGGGCGGGCGGGCAATTTGCGACGCCGTGAAGAATTTTTACATGTTGCTGCTGGCGCTGTGCCTGGCGTTTTGCCTGACGCCGGCGCACGCCGCGTTCATCAACGGCCAAAACTACGTGCCGTTGGTGGATTGGGCGCGGGCGAATGGCTTGAAATGTTTCTGGCTCAAGCGGGGCGATGAAATCGTGGCGGCCAACCGCACGACGCGGCTGGTTTTTGACAAGGATTCGCGCATGGTGGAGGTCAACGGGATCAATGTGGCGCTGTCCTTCCCGGTGGCGGTGGACAGGGGCACGCCGTTGATCGCGCAACTCGATCTCAACACGACGATCCGTCCGCTGTTGTCCCCGCCGAAAGCCGCCGCCGCAAAAAGAATCACGACGATCTGCCTCGATCCCGGCCACGGCGGCAAGGACACGGGCAACCACACGTTCTGGCGCAGCGAGAAGACGTACACGCTGGCGCTGGCGCTGGAATTGCGCGACCAACTCAAAAAGGTCGGGTTCAATGTCATTTTGACGCGCAGCAAGGACGCCTATGTTGATTTGCCCGACCGTCCGGCGCTGGCGAACCGGCGCGGCGCGGATTTGTTCGTGAGTCTGCATTTCAACGCAACGCAGACGGGCAAAAACGAGGTTGAAGGGCCGGAGACGTATTGCATCACGCCCGTCGGGGCGAGTTCGACGAATGCCCGCGGCGAAGGCAGCGGTTACGGCCCGACGACGGCGAATCGCTCGGAACAGAAAAGCCTGTTGTTCGCGTATCAAGTTGAGAAGTCGCTCGTCCAAAATCTGCGCGTGCCGGATCGGGGCGTGCGGCGCGCGCGGTTCGCCGTGTTGCGCGATGCGGCGATGCCGGCGATTTTGATTGAAGGCGGCTACATGACGCATCCGGCCGAAAGCAAAAGAATTTCCAGTGCTACGGGTCGCCGCCAGATGTCACTGGCGATTGTGAAGGGCATTCTGGCCTATCAAAGGCTGGTTTCACCGCCGCCTCCGCCGGTGGTGACGAAGCCGCCGGTGAAAAAGCCGGCGGCCACAGGGACGGGCACAAATAAAATTTCAACGAAGAATCAGACGCGGTAGATTTCTGGGGACCCGCCTTTGCTGCGCTTCGGCGCGGCAAGCGAGGACGATTAAAAACTGAATGAGCATAGCAACCAAAACCGGTGATGACGGCACGACGGCGTTGATGTATGGCCGCCGGGTCCCGAAAAATCATCCGCGCATCGAGGCGTGCGGTGCGGTGGACGAGTTGAACGCCGCGCTCGGTCTGGCGCGCGCGACGGCAGAGCACGATTTTGTGCGCGGCAATCTGCTCGCGATTCAGAAAGACCTGATTGTGCTGATGGGCGAGGTCAGCGTGGCGACGGAGGATTTGCCGCGTTACGTCAAGGACGGCTATTCGCTGATTACGCCGGAAATGACGGCGAAGCTCGACACGCTCATCCGCGAGATCGAGGCGCAGAACGTGAATTTCAAAGGCTGGGCGACGCCAGGTGCGACCCCGCAAAGCGGGGCTTTGGACCTGGCGCGAACGATTTCCCGCCGGGCGGAACGGCGCGTGTGCGCATTGAAGGAGTCAGGCGAACTGCGAAACGCGGAGATTGTGATTTATCTCAATCGCCTGAGCGATTTGCTGTGGCTGTTCGCGCGTTGGGTGGAAACGAAGGCGGATTCGGCACATGGGTAGGGCGCGTCACTCCGTGCGCGCCGCAATCGTTGTGCGGACGAGCGGCGGGCAGAGGACTGCCCGCCCTACCCATTGCACCGATTGTCTCTGGGAATTGGGATAAGCTGCGAAATCAAAAGATCGTGTCGAGAGACAAGCAGCCGGACGGGTCAAAGCCAGTCCGGTTTCCTTTATCGTTCAACCGGGTTAAAATTGGCAATATTTGCGTTCAGCCCCCGTAACGAACCGGTTACAGCCAGCAGTCCGCCTTGTGAATAACATGGACGTTACTCACCTTCGCGTCACCCGCCGGAATACGGCAAAAACCTCGTTTTCGATGCGCTTAAATGATTTGATTTGAAGGGGTAGGGCTTCCGCCAATCGGCGGAAACCTCTGCCATCAGCGATAGCAGGGGCATTGCGCCCGCCGAAAATTTTCGGGCAGATCGTGAGATGCAGTTCGTCCACCAAACCGGCCCGGAACAAGGCGTCATTCAATCCGCCGCCGCCTTCGACCAGCAGACGTTTGACACCCCATTTCCCGCGCAACCAGCAAAATGCCTCGCGGAAATTGATTTCCTGCCGGCCGCAAACCTTTACTTCGTCCGCCAAGGCCCGCAGTTGGCGCAGCCGGGCTTTCGATGCCCGCCCGGTGGTGAGGATGATGATGGGCGAGAAATGGTGTTGGAAAACTTCCGCGTTGGGATTGAGCGAACCGCTGCCGCTCACAATGACGCGCAAATTATACCCGGCCAGCCCGTTTTTAAGCCGCAAGCGCCGAAATTTGGCCGGACCTGGTCCCAGGTTGATGGCCGCCGAATCCACCGTGCGCGCCCCGGCCATCACCGCGTCTGCCGTCGCCCGCAACTCCAGCAAATGCTCGTGGTCGTGTGTGCTGCCGAACGACGACACCGCGCGGTTCGCCGTCGCAATTTTTCCGTCCGCTGTCATCGCCATGTTCACCAAAACGAACGGCAGCTTTGAATTTTGAGTTTTTTGGTTTGAATTCACAAAAGGAGCATCGCATCGCCGTAACTGAAGAAGCGGTAACGTTTGCGGATCGCCCCGGCGTAGGCGGATAAAACCATTTCGCGTCCGCGCGTTTCACCCGGCGCGGCAAACGCGCTGACCAGCATCAGCAATGTGGAGCAGGGCAGGTGGAAGTTTGTCAACAGCGCGTCCACGATTTGAAATTGAAACGGCGGATAAATGAAAATGTGCGTCCGACCCTTGTAAACATTGAGTTTTCCGTTGTTGTTGGCGGCAATGCTTTCAAGCACACGCACGGTCGTCGTGCCGACGGCGAAGACGCGGCGACCGGTGCTTTTGGCCTCGTTTACGGCGTGCGCGGTCTCTTCGCCAAGCTCGAATCGTTCTTCATGCATTTTGTGCGCGGCCAGCGTTTCGGTTTTCACCGGTGCAAACGTGCCGGGTCCGACGTGCAGCGTGACAAAGCAAATGGTCACGCCGCGCGCGCGAATTTCATCAAGTAATTTCCCGGTGAAATGCAAACCGGCGGTTGGTGCTGCGACCGAACCGTCGGTCCTGGCATAAATGGTTTGATAACGCTCTTTGTCTTCGCCCATTTCATCCGGATTGGCGCGGGTGATGTAGGGTGGCAGCGGAACTTCGCCCAGCCGATCCAATTCGTGGCTGATGTCCGGCGTATCGGAAAATTGCAGTCGCCGGTGCCCCTCATCGTTCACTTCCACGACGTTGGCGCGAATCGAGGTCATTTGGCGGTTGTTATGAAATACGATTTGCGTTCCGACGCGGGCGCTTTTGCCGGGGCGCAGCATGACCCACCAGTCGTTGGTCGCGTTTTCTTCAAGCAACAGAACTTCAAATTTGCCGCCGGTCCGGGCATTCGCGCCGCGAAGCCGGGCTGGAATCACGCGTGAATTGTTGAGAACCAGCACGTCGCCCGCGCGAAAACCCCCCGGCAAATCCCGAAAGTGACGATGTTCGATGTTTCCATCGGTGCGATGCAAGAACAGCAGCCGTGATTCATCACGCTGAGGCGCGGGATGTTGCGCGATCAGTCCGGGCGGCAGGTCAAAATTGAAATCAGCGGTTCGCACGTTGCGAGTTTCAAGTTTAAGGTTTCAAGTTTCAAGCCGTCATGCCATAAGATTTCAATTTAAAGCCTTTAACCCCAGCTTTTTTGGTTGTGAATAACTTTTGAATAAATCGCAAAAATTTGTATTGACATGAAGTGGGGCAAAGTGGATAAAAGTGGGTCGTTGTGGGGAAAAAGGCAGTTTGGGGTCAGTATGGTGGATATATGAGGACCGCGGTGAACAAAGAGCCGACTTATTACAATTCACTCTATCGTCATGGAGTGGATGAGAAGCGGCGCGTTCAAATCCCGGCCAAGTGGCGGCCTGAAAAGCCGGGCACGGAACTGACACTGATGCTTTGGCCGAAGGCGAAAGAGGGTCCGTGTTTGCGTGTTTTGCCGCCGGCGGAAATGGCGAAGATGGTGAAAGCCATTGACGCGATGTCCAACGGCGATTCGAACAAAGTGGTTTTGAAACGTTTCATCGGCAGCGAGTCGGTGCAGGTGAGCGTGGACAAGGCGGGACGGATTTGCCTGCCGGAAGGAATGGCGCGCGCGGCGGGCATCAAGGACGAAGCCATGCTGGTCGGGTTGCTGGATCGCTTCGAGGTTTGGAATCCGCAGAGTTACGAAAAGGTCAAGGCTTCCGACGCCGTGCTGGCACACGAAGCCTTCAAGCTGATGGAGTAATTATGAATCTTGCAAAATTATTGATTGCCGGAAAAAGCATCATCAACGGCCGCGAGGCAATTTCGTATCGCGCCAACAAACACGTTTATCTGCCAAAATTCGGTTTGGCGCAAAATCCATTCAAGTCGCCGGACGGGGCGGAACCAGCGGAGCCGGAAGCGGAAACCATCGCCGCCCCAATCAAAAAAGTCGTCACGCCCGTTGCGGCCAAAACACAAAAACTGTCGGTCTGGACGCCGGGTCCGGTGCGCGCGACATCCTGGGCAAGCAAATTGAATCCGATTTCGATGTGGCGCGGTTCGGCCCCGGCGGCGCAAAGCGCCCCATGTCCGGTGCAGTCCGAACTTTCGCTGGACAGCGTGAAAGTCGTGCATAACGACCTCAGCGATGCCGACGTGGAAGTGGTGCCGATTAAATCGCGCACGGCGGACAAAACGGCCGTGCCGGTACTGCCGCCTCCGGAAAAATCCTGGGAATTTCTGGCCGAGCGGATGTTTCACGCAACGGCGGATTAAACCAACGGCAAACCGATGCGCAGTGCTGGATTTCGTTCACAAAACAGTGATGGCGGCGGAGGTGCTGAACGCGCTAAAGCCGAACCCGGGCGGACGTTACGCCGACGGGACGCTCGGTGGGGCTGGGCACGCAGAGAGCATATTGGCCGCGAGTTCACCGACTGGATGGCTGTTTGGGTGCGATCGCGATGGCGCCGCGATTGAAGCCGCGAAAAGACGGCTTGCGGAAAAGTTTGCCGGACGTTTTGAGATCCGGCGCGGAAATTTTGACGAAATGGCCGGATGGATTCCGGCGGCGGGTTGCGACGGTGTGCTGCTGGACCTGGGCGTGAGTTCGCCGCAACTGGATTCGCCCGAACGCGGATTCAGTTTTCAGCACGACGGCCCGCTGGATATGCGGATGGACACGCGGCAGACGCTGACAGCGGCGGATTTGGTGAACGGTGCAGGCGCGGAAGAACTGGCAAAGATTTTTTGGGAATTTGGCGACGAACGCGAGTCGCGGCGGTTTGCGAGGGCGATGGTGCATGACCGTGAACGCCGAAGGTTTGAGACGACGCGGCAACTGGCGGAATTGATCGAACGGCTCAGTCCGCGCCGCGGGAAAAAGGCGCATCCGGCGACGAAAATTTTTCAGGCGCTACGGATCGCGGTGAACGACGAAATGGGTTCTTTGAAACACGGGTTGGAAGCGGCGGTGAAAATTTTAAAGCCGGGCGGAAGGCTGGCGGTCATCACGTTTCATTCGCTGGAGGACCGGGTGGTGAAGGAATTTGGCCGGGAACGGACGTGCGATTACACGTTCAGCGGCGGGGTGGACGTGCCGGAATTGCGCCGGCCGCGCGTCCCGGAGTTGAAATGGGTGACGCGCAAGGCAATCAAGCCCGGCGCGGATGAGTTGAACGACAATCCGCGCAGCCGCAGCGCGCAATTGCGGGTGCTGGAGAAAATTTAGATGGCAAAAAATCGAAAAAATCAGTCGGCAGCAATCCGGTTTGGGCCGGCGCTGAAGGCGCTATTTTTGTGCCTGCTGATCGCCGGTTCGGCGGTGGGTTACGTCTGGCAAAAGAGCCAGATTTACCAGCTCGGCCAGCAAATCCGGCAGCGCGAGATTCGTCTGGCGCGGTTGCAAAACGATGACCGAAAACTCAGCGACCAGCTTTCAATTTTGCGGTCGCCGACGATGCTGGATCGCCGCGCCCGCGAACTGAATCTCGGTCTTTCGCCGGCACAACCGATGCAGGTTTTGCGGCTGGCGGAACCTGCGTCCGCGCCGCCGGAAAATAAAAGTTTGACGCGCCAGTTCGCGGAAAGACCCGCCGGCGCAATGACCCAATAACATGAAAATTTTGGCCGCCGCTCGTGACGCCGTCGGGTGAGGAACCGATCGCCACGGGCGGCTGGCCTTTTTTGCGATGACAAAACGGCTGCAATTGAAACGGGTGCTGACACTGTTGGGGCTGCTTGGCCTGGCATTCGCCGGGCTGGGTTACCGGCTCGTGGATTTGCAGGTGTTGCGTCACGACGAACTGGCCGCCAAGGCGCAGCAAAACACACAGCGTGAGTTTTGGCGGGCGCCGCGCCGCGGCGACATTCTCGACGCGCATGGCAATTTGCTCGCCACGAGCATTTTTGTGAAAACGGTTTGCGCCGATCCGGTCTTGATTGGCACTCGGCAGGCTGTTGTCGCCCGCCAGCTCGCACCGCTGCTGCAAATGAGCGAAGGCGATTTGTATCAGCGCCTGCTTCCCCGCCTGGTGAAAAATCAAAAGGGAGAAACGGTCACGAACCGTTACGTCGTGCTTCAACACAAGGTGGCGGATGAAACGTGGCAGAAAATCCAGATGACGATGACCAACCTTTCATTCGGCGTGGACGAGAAAAAATTGTCCCGGGCCGGCCGCGCATTTTTCCGGGATTTGCGCACGAGCGCGATTTTTACCGATCCGGTGGACGATCAATTGCGCGTGTATCCGAACGGCTCGCTGGCGGCGCACGCGCTCGGTTTCGTGGGAACGGAAAATGGCAGCAACCGCGTTTCGCGAACGGTCGGGCGCGACGGCGTGGAACTGGTTTTGAATTCGGCGTTGAGCGGCGTGGCGGGCTGGCGTGTGACGCAAACGGATCGTCAGAAACGCGAGCTGGTCGCGTTGCGCGATGAAGATGTGCAGGCGCGCGACGGCTTGAACGTGGTTCTCACCATTGACGCGGCGATTCAGCACATCGTGGAAACTTCACTGGCCGACGCGCTGCAAAAACACACGCCCATCAGCATCACCGCCGTCGTCACACGTCCGCGCACGGGTGAGATTCTGGCGATGGTGACGCTGCCGAATTTTGATCCGAACAATCCCGGCGCTTCGTCCGCTGATGCGCGCCGCAATCGTGTCATCAGCGACGTGATGGAGCCCGGCTCGACGTTCAAGATCGTCGTCGTATCCGGGGCGTTGAACGAAGGCGCCGTGCACTGGGCTGACACGTTTGATTGCGAGCAGGGGCATTTTGCCTTTGCGGGCCGGGTTTTGCACGACCACGAACCGTTTGGAATTCTTACCACCGAAAGCATCATCACGAAATCGTCTAACATCGGCGCAGCGAAGATCGGCATCCGCCTGGGTGAGGGCCGGCTTTACGATTACGCGCGGGATTTTGGTTTTGGCCAGCGCACGGGCATTTCGCTGCCGGGCGAAGCCAGGGGACTTTTGTATCCGGTGAAAGATTGGAGCAAAGTTTCCATCGCGCAAATTCCGATGGGACAAGGGGTCGCGGTGACGCGGTTGCAAATGATCATGGCCATGAGCGCGCTGGCAAACAACGGCTGGCTCATGCGGCCGATGCTGGTGAATCGTCTCGAAGACCGCAATGGGAACGTGGTGCAGCAATACGCGCCGCAGCGCGTGCGGCAGGTTGTCGGCGAATCCACGGATAAATTAATGGTCGAGGCGCTCAAAACCGTCGTGACGCCGGACGGCACGGCGCCCGGCGCGGCGATGAAAGATTACACCGGCGCGGGCAAGACCGGCACGGCGCAAAAAGTCGAGAATGGCGCCTACGCCGAACATAAATTCTATGCTTCGTTCGTCGGATTTTTTCCGGCCGACAACCCGGAGCTTTGCATTTCAGTCGTGATGGACGAGCCGAAGGAAGGTTATTACGGCGGTCAGGTTTGCGGGCCGGTCTTCAAGGAAATCGCCGAACGCTGCGCAAGTTATTTGAACATTCCGGCGGATAAAAATTTACAACCGCCAGCATCGTCACCGCCGCTCGTGGCGGCTGGCGCCTCACGGACACCGGCGGGTGCGCGGGGTCCGTGAACCAACGGGGAACCATTTGCAGTGGAAACACGTTCTTTGAAATTTGTCGCCGATGCCTGCGCCGCCGAACTCAGGCGCGGGTCGGCGGGAACACTCGTTCAGCGCGCAGGCACTGATTCGCGCCACGCGCAGGCGGGCGACTTGTTTTTCGCCATCAAGGGCGAGCGCTTTGACGGCCACGACTTTTTGAACGAAGTCGCGGCCAAAGGCGTTGCCGCCGTGGTCGTGGAGCAAAAAAAAGTTCCCGCGCCATTGCCGGAATGCGCGGTGCTCGTCGTGGACAACACGCGCGCGGCGCTCGGAAAATTCGCCGCGGCGTATCGGCGGGGATTTGATTTGCCGATTGTCGCCGTCGGCGGCTCCAACGGCAAGACGACAACAAAGGAATTGATCGCGTCGGCGTTGCGGCAAACGCTGGCAACGGTTTGGAGCGAGGCGAGTTTCAACAATGACATCGGCGTGCCGCTGACGTTGTTGCGCCTGGAAAATTCGCACCAGGCCGCGGTACTCGAAGCGGGCACGAATCATCCGGGCGAACTCGCGCCGCTGGTGAAAATGATTCAGCCGAAATACGGCGTGCTGACGAACATTGGCCGCGAGCATTTGGAATTTTTTGGCGACCTGGCGGGCGTGGCGCAGGAAGAAGGCTGGCTCGCGGAATTGTTGCCGGCGGACGGCAAGCTCTTTGTCAACGGTGACAGCGAATGGACGGAGCAGATCATCCGGCGCACGCGCGCGACGGTCGTGCGCGTCGGACTCGGTGAAAAAAACGACTGGCAGGCGCGTTCGATTCGCCTGGACAAGAACGGCGTGACCTTTCGCGTGGACGCGCCGAAGGCTGAATTCAGCGGCGAGTATCGAATCAATTTATTGGGGCGGCATCAGGTGACGAACGCTTTGTTTGCGGTTGCGGTCAGTGAGGAACTAGGCTTGGGCCGTCCCGCGGTGCGGGACGGCCTGGCCGAATGCAAACCGGCGAAGATGCGTTTGCAATTTTGGGAGGCGGGCGGCGTGCGTGTGCTCGACGACACTTACAACGCGAACGCGGATTCGACGCTCGCGGCGCTCGAAACGCTTTGCGATCTGCCGTTGCAGGGCCGGCGCGTGGCGGTGCTCGGCGACATGAACGAGCTGGGCGCGCACAGCGAAGCGGCGCACGCGGAGGTCGGACGCCGCGCGGCGGAACTCGGCATCGGGCAAATGTTTGCCATCGGCAAAATGGCGCCGGTCACGGCGCACGCAGCGCGCGAAGCGGGATTGAACCGAGTGATTGAGTTTGCGGACGTGGAAGCGGCGGTGAAGGCGGTAAAGAATTTTTTGAAGGCGGGCGATGTGGTTTTGTTGAAGGCGTCGCGGGCATCGCGTCTGGAGCGCATTGCCGGGACGCTAAAGTCGGAAAAGTCGTGAACCGGAACAATGTTTTATTATTTGAGCCAGCAGTTGCTCGATTGGTCGAAGGGAACGCCCTGGGCGGACTACTTCTCGGCCTTGCGGCTGTTTCGTTACATCACGGTGCGGAGCGCGGGCGCGGCGGTCACGGCGCTGATGTTGAGCTGGTGGCTCGGTCCGAAAATCATTCACTGGTTGAAGGGTTTGAAATTTGGCCAGGACTATGCGGACAAGGCCGAGGAGGCCGGCGGTCTGGCCGCGCGGGTTTTGAGCAAAAAAGGAACGCCGACGATGGGTGGCCTTTTGATTGTGGCGGTGTTGTTTATTTCCACCCTGCTGTGGACGCAATTGGACAACAAGCTGGTGCTGCTGACGCTGCTCTCGGTGCTGGTGCTGTCGGGGCTGGGATTTTACGACGATTACGCAAAAATCATCCAGCAAACCGGCGGCGGCACTCCGCCGCGCGTCAAGCTGGTGGCGCAATTCGCGCTGGCAACTTTTATTGGCGTCTATTTGTGGATGACACCTTCGACGAGCAAACTGGTTTCGGAGATCATGGTTCCGTTTTGCAAATACCCGGTGGCAACGGGCGCCGGCTTGATCGGTTTGCTGGTGGTAGTGCTGGCGATTGTCGGCAGCTCGAATGCGGTGAATTTGACGGACGGCCTCGACGGTCTGGCGATTGGCTGCACGCTGATTGTGGCATTTGTGTTTCTCGTGTTCACGTACGTGGCGGGCAACATCAAGGCGGCGGGCTATTTGCAAATTCCCTATGTGCCCGGCGCGGGCGAATTAACGGTGTTCTGCGCGGCGATGATCGGCGCGGGCCTTGGTTTTTTGTGGTTCAACTGCCATCCGGCGCAGGTGTTCATGGGCGACACCGGGTCGCTCGCACTCGGGGGTGCGTTCGGCATCATCGCGGTGCTGATTCATCAGCCGTTCGTGTTGATGATTGCGGGTGGCGTGTTCGTGCTGGAAGCCGTTTCGGTGATTTTGCAAACCGGCTGGTTTCGCTTCACGCGAAAGTTTTACGGCACCGGCCGGCGGATTTTTTTGATGGCGCCGCTGCACCATCATTTCGAGAAAAAGGGCTGGTACGAGTCACAGGTGGTGATGCGATTTTACATTTTGTGCGTGCTGTTTGCGGTCGTCGCCCTGGCGACGCTGAAACTGAGGTAGAAATGACGCTGACATTGGACCATAATGAAGTTTTGACCGGTCGCTTTGCTCCTTGCACAAGCGGCCCCTGGCTGTTAATAACTTTGCCGGAAGTGGCCAGACGCGCAATAGTCGGCGGAGTGTTCGTTTCACCAGCCGGTTTGAAATTTTGCGACGCCTTCAGCCTGTCGCCAATGAACAAAATGAATTTAACGCGCCGTGGAATTTGCCGAGGGAAAATTTCGCTGCGAAAAAAATCAACCAACCTCGAAGAAAGGACGCAATCAGCGCCAAATCAATGAATAATCCTAATCCATTTGTACCCCAAGGCTCCTTGTTGGAGCAGCAAAGCAAACGCCGTTCGCACATGAAACTCGGCGTGTTCTGCGTGCTCCTGGTTGGAGTCGTCGGCCTGACCGCAATGCTCATTCAGGGCTGCAAACGCGAACAGATCGGCGAAGAGCCACCGCCGGTTGACACGAACACGGTGGTCATGGATACGAATACGCCGTCCATGGAAGCTTCCAATCCGCCGGTGGTTGCCCCGGTCGTGGTGCCGCCTCCTGTGTATGCAGTCGCTGGGACGGAATACGTCGTGGTCAAGGGCGATACGTTTGCAAAGATTGCCAAGAAAAATGGCGTGAGCGTCAAGGCGATTCAGGCCGCAAACCCGGGCATTGAACCGACCAAGTTGAAAGTCGGACAAAAACTTTCAATTCCGGCGTCAGCCGGCGGCGCGTCTGCGATGACGGGCGGCCCGGTTTCGACTGGTTCGGGCGTGGCTGGGGAAACTTACACGGTGAAATCCGGCGATTCACTGACCAAGATTGCGAAAGCGCACGGCACAACCATCAAGGCGATTAGAGCCGAAAACAAGCTGACCACGGACCACATCAAAGTCGGGCAGAAGCTGAAGATTCCGGCGAGGGCTGAAGCTGCGGCTCCAGTTATTGCGCCCGCGCCCATGCCGTCGCCGGATACAGCGCCCGCGCCAGCCGGCACGCCCGGCCAATAAACACCGGATTGATAGCGGCTGGTCCCGCCGGGCGGGATTTTGAGGCATTGAAATGAAAGTCGCCGTCACAACTTTGGCGTTTTGCGTCGCCGCCCTGCTGGCGCTGGGGCTGGTGATGCTCTACAGCTCGAGTGTGACGCAAGTCGGTGCGCACTACCTGATGATGCAACTCATCTGGTGCGCGTTCGGCTTCGTCCTCTGCGTGACGGCGACCGCCCTCGATTATCAATGGCTCAAAAAATTCGCCTGGCCGATTTTCATCCTCGCCGTGGTTTTGCTCCTGCTGGTGCTCGCCCCGCACATCGGCAGAAAAATTAATGGCGCGCGCCGCTGGTTCGATTTCCACGGCATGCGCTTTCAACCGTCCGAGCTCGGAAAAATCGCGCTGATCATCATGCTCGCGTGGTATGGCGACCGTTACCAGCGGCAGATGCAGACCTGGAAACGCGGCATCATTTTTCCCGGCGCGCTCATTGTGTTGATGCTCGGTTTGGTCTTCGTTGAACCGGATCGCGGTACAACCATCCTGCTCGCCGCCGTCAGCGGTACGATGCTGCTCATCGCCGGTGTCCGTTTGAAATATATTGTTCCGCCCGTTCTGCTCGGTGCGGCCGGCCTGGCAGTTTCCATTCTGCACGACCCGATGCGCCTGCGGCGTATTTTCGGTTGGTGGGACATGGAACAGCACAAGGACGGCGTCGGTTATCAGGCGTATCAGGCCATGATTGCTCTTGGCTCCGGCGGCTGGAACGGCCTTGGCCTCGGCAACGGACGACAAAAGCTCGGTTTCGTTCCGGAAGATCACACCGATTTTATTTTTTCAATCATCGGCGAAGAACTCGGTTTGATCGCGACGCTGCTCGTCGTTCTTGCGTTTGTCGTCATCGCCATTTGCGGAATTTACATTGCGCTTCGTGCGCGCGACCCGTTTGGCAGTTTGTTGGCGGCAGGGGTCACGTTTTTAATCAGCCTTCAGGCCGCCATCAACATCGGCGTCGTCACCAGCGCGCTGCCGAACAAAGGCCTGCCCCTGCCATTCATCAGCTACGGCGGCTCGAACCTGCTGGCCATGCTCACGTGCGTTGGTCTGTTGTTCAGCATCGCCCGTCATGCGCCCGCGCGGGAAAAGGTTCGGGCAACGGCCGCGGTAATTGACGAAAATCCATTCGCCGCCAAAGCCACATGACTTCACCCGGAGCCAACACGCCCTTCGTCGCCATCGCCTGCGGCGGCACGGGCGGGCATCTGTTTCCGGGTCTGGCGGTGGCGGAACAACTTCAGAAACGCGGCTGTGCCGTGGCCCTGCTGGTTTCGCCAAAGGACGTGGACCAGGAAGCCGTGAAATCCGCGCGCGGCATGGAAATCGTCACGCTGCCCGCCGTCGCGTTGCAAAATCGCAACTATCTTTCGTTTGCGCGCAGCTTCTGGCAATCGTGGCGCGCGTCGCGAAAATTATTCAAATCGCGTCCGCCGCACGCCGTGCTCGCCATGGGCGGATTCACCAGCGCACCGCCGGTGCTGGCGGCCGGAAAATTCGGCGCCCGGACATTTTTGCACGAATCCAACACCATCCCCGGCCGGGCCAACCGTTTTCTTGCGCGCTTCGTGGACGAGGCGTTTGTCGGTTTTCCGTCGGCGGCTGCGCGCCTTCGCGCCCGCAAAGTGACAATGACCGGCACGCCCGTCCGTCCGCAATTTCAGCCGGGCGATTCCGCTGCGTGTCGCGCAAAATTGTTCGGTGTCCCGCCTTCAGGCGGAACTTTTGAGCCGCCTGAAGGCGGGACACCCAACCCGCGACCGGTCGTGCTCGTCATGGGCGGCAGTCAGGGTGCGAGCGGCATTAACGACATGATTGTGTCCGCGCTTCCGTCGCTCGGCAACCGCGCCGCAGCCTGGCAATGGTTGCATCTCACCGGCCCGAACGACGCGGAAAAAGTGAAGCAAGCCTACGCCGCGCGCGGATTCAAGGCCGTCGTAAAACCCTTTCTTGCGGAAATGGATTTGGCTCTCGGCGCGGCGACCGTTGCCGTGAGCCGTGCCGGCGCGTCGTCACTCGCTGAAATTGCCGCCATGCGCTTGCCGTCGTTGCTCGTGCCGTTTCCCGCAGCGGCGGGTAATCATCAATTTTACAACGCGCAGGCTTTTGAAACGACCGGTGCGGCGCGATTGCTCGAACAAAAAAACGCGACGCAGGCAAAAGTCGCCGCTTTGCTGTGTGAATTGGTTGAAGACCCGGCCGCCCGCGCGAAAATTCAAACCGCGCTGGCGCAATGGCACGCGCCCAAAGCAGCGGAGCAAATCGCGGAAATCATGTTGGAAGCCGTCGCCCGATGCCAGAAAGAGGTTGCCGGGCAATCGCACCCGTCAACTTGTTCCTGCGGTTGCGCCGATAAGTCCACGAAGCAGGCGGTGTCACTGGGCGCATGACCCTGACCGATTCCATTTTGGAACGACCGATGAAAGCCGGAACACATATTGCCGACGAGCTCGCTGAACACGTTTCGCGCGCGACGATGATTCGCCGTAATGAATCGCTGGCAAAGCACACGACCTTGCGCGTTGGCGGTCCGGCGGACGTGTATGTCGAACCGGCGTCGGAGGACGATTTGGCGGGCGTGCTGAAGTTTTGCGGCGAGCGCAACCTGCCGTTTTTTGTGATTGGCCGCGGCTCGAACCTGCTCGTGCGCGACGGCGGCTTTCGCGGCATGATCATTTGCCTGGCGCACGCGAGTTTCAGCCGCATTGAAATTGCCGGTGAACGATTGCATTGCGGCGCGGGGGCAAAATTGAAAAATGTCGCGGTCGAGGCGAAGCGAAATGGTTTGAGCGGCGTGGAATTTCTCGAAGGCATTCCCGGCAGCGTCGGCGGCGCGTTGCGCATGAACGCGGGCGCGATGGGCGGTGCGACATTCGATGTCGTCGAGTCGGTGCGCCTGATGGATTTCGCCGGCGACGTGCGCGAACTCGCGCCGAAGAAAATGTCGGTTGAATATCGCAGTTGTGCCACTTTGAAAACGAACATTGCGCTGGGTGTCGTGTTCAAATGCAGACCCGCGCCGAGCGGGGAAATCGAGAAGCGCATGAAGGCGTTCAGTGAGAAGCGCTGGGAATCGCAGCCCGCCGCGCCAAGCGCCGGCTGCCTGTTCAAAAATCCCGGCACGATTCCGGCGGGCAAATTGATTGACGAACTGGGATTGAAAGGCTCGCGTGTCGGCGGGGCGGTGGTTTCCGCCGGGCACGGAAATTTCATTGTGAACGACGGCAACGCAACGGCACGCGACGTTTTGGAATTGATTGCGATTTTGAAACGGCGCGCAAAAGATGAGCGCGGAATTGATTTGCACACGGAAGTCGAAATTATTGGAGAGGACTAAAAGCATGGCTTTGATAAATAATGACTAAACACCCAATGGCAAAACATGTTCGTAATCATCGCGTGGTCATTTCATCGTGCATCATTACGGTGATGATTTGTTTCCATGTTTTTTCTGTTGGTTTGGTGGCAGCGATCGAGCGTTGTACTTGTGACGGGGGGCGACTTAATTGGTTGCCGTCTGTTCCTGGGGTAATGACCGCATTAAAAATCTATGAATGGCCGGCTGATTTGATATCAAAACTGCCGGTTGCCCGAAAATCTTTTGAAATGTCAGCCGACTTTTGGTGGGTGCTAACAGACCCACCGGGTACAACGCCGTAAATTGCCAATGCCACGGAAACTACACATCACAGTCATGTTGGGCGGGCCGAGCGCCGAACGCGAAGTATCGCTGCGTTCCGGCGCCGGCGTCGTGAAGGCATTGCGTTCGCTCGGCCACACAGTTTTTGAAATTGACCCGAAAACACCGGACTGGGTTTTGCCGCCGGAGACAGATGTCGTGTGCCTCGCGCCGCTTCACGGAACTTACGGCGAAGACGGCACAGTGCAACGGCAGCTTGAAAAACTTGGCGCGCTTTACACCGGCTGCGATGCCGAGTCGAGTCGCATCGCATTTGACAAGGTGTTGACGAAAAAACGCTGTCTCGAAGCCGGAGTTCCGACGGCAAAATTTTTGGTCGTGAATTCGGAAAAAACTCCGTGGCCGGAAAACTGGCAGCCGCCGCTGGTGGTGAAGCCGGTGCGGCAGGGGTCGAGCGTCGGATTGCAATTTGTCGAGCGGGTTGAAGACTGGCAGAATGCGCTGGCGGAAGCGTTGAAGTTTGATTCGGAGGTTTTGGTCGAGGAAAAAATCGCCGGTCGGGAGACGACGGTGGGCATTTTGGCCGGCCAACCGCTGCCGATTGTGGAAGTCCGGCCCAAAACTGGCAGTTACGATTACAAAAACAAATACACGGCTGGCTGCACGGAATATTTTTGTCCGGCGGATTTTGATCCTGCGATGACGAAGTGCATTCAATCGGCGGCGTTCGGAGCGTTCCAGGCGGTTGGCGGTCGTGATTATGCGCGCGTGGACGTGATGGTGCGCGCCAGCGGCGAGCCGGTCGTGCTGGAAGTGAACACGCTGCCCGGGATGACGGAGACGAGTTTGCTGCCGAAGGCGGCGGCGGCGGCGGGGCTGAATTACGCGCAGCTTTGCCAGCGGATGGTGGACCTGGCGTTGAAAAGGAAATAGTTGGGAACATCGAACGCCGAACATCGAACATCAAACGCTGAAGGTTGCGAGACGATGAATATTCGATGTTGGAAGTTGGGTGTTGGATGTTGGATGTTCGGCGAAGCTAAAATTTGAAAAATGTGGTTTAGGCGCGAACAAAAAAACCGGCGGTTGCATCGCGGGCACGTGCTTGACGTAAAGCTGCGTTCCGACCAGGTGCGCGCGACGCGCATGCGAATGGCGTTAATTTTACTGCTAGTGCCGGTATGTACGATTTTCGGTCTTTATCTGCTCTGGCGCACGGGCGAGTGGGCGTTGGACAAATTCGTTTACGAAAACTCCGAGTTTGCGGTTCAACACGTTGAGGTGAAAACCGACGGCATGATTGCGCCGGATCAACTGCGCCGATGGTCGGGCGTGAAACTCGGCGACAATTTGATTGCGCTCGATTTGACGGCGGTGAAGCGGAATCTGGAACTGGTTTCGACGATCGGTTCCGTCTCCATCGAGCGCATCCTGCCGCGCACGTTGAAAATCAGCGTGACCGAGCGCGATCCGGTGGCACAAGTGAACATCCCGCGCGCCGATGCGTCCGGTGGCATCGCGGTGGCGGTGTTTCAGCTCGACGCGGACGGCTATGTGATGCTGCCGCTGGACCCGCGGTTGTGCGTGGTCCCGCTGGCGCAGGTGAGCGACCAGTTGCCGGTGATTGTGGGACCGAATGTGTTTCAATTGCAGCCGGGGCATCGCGTTGAATCGCCGCAGGTGCAGGCGGCGCTGGAATTGATCGGCGCCTTTGACCATTCGCCGATGGCCGGGCTGGTGGATTTGCGACGCATTAATGTGTCATTGCCGGGAGTCGTTGTCGTGACGACGGGGCAGGGCGGCGAAATTACTTTCGGTTTGAACAATTTGGAGCAACAATTGCGGCGTTGGCGCGAAATTTACGATTTGGGACAGCGCATGAACAAAGCGGTGGTGTCGCTCAATCTGGCGGTTTCCAACAACGTTCCAGTCCGTTGGATGGAAACTGTCGCTGTGCCGTCCGCATCGCCCAAGACAGTCAACCCCGCACATACCCGGAGGAAAAATGTTTGATGATTCATCCATTATCGTCGGTTTGGAAATCGGCACGTCCAAAGTCTGCGCCGTCGTCGGCGAGCGAAACGCCGATCCCGCGGGAGCGGGATTGAACATCATCGGTCTCGGCCAGGCGCGCTCACGCGGCGTGCGCAAGGGCGAGATCGTGGACACCACGCAGGCCGAGGAGGACGTGCGCAACGCCATCGTCGAAGCCGAGCAGATGGCCGACGTGGAAATCCGGAACGTTTATCTCGGCGTCACCGGCGCGCACATCCGCGGCTTCAACAATCGTGGCGTGCATCCGGTGGTTTCCGCCGACCGCGAAATTTCCGAAGACGACGTGCAGGACGTGGTTAAAAACGCGAAGGCGATCAATTTGCCGACGGAAAACAACGTTGTCCACGCCATCCGCCAGCATTTTTTTGTGGACGGCCAGGACGGGGTGACCAATCCCGTCGGGATGCTCGGTTCCCGGCTGGAGGTGGATGTCCACGTTGTTCACGGCAACACGAACCATCTCCAAAACGCCATCCGCCTCGTCAAAGGTTTGCAACTGGAAGTGGATGAAATTGTTTTCAACGGCCTGGCGTCGTCGCTCGCGCTGCTGTCCAACGAACAAAAGGAACTCGGCGCGCTGGTCATTGACATCGGCGGTGGCACGACGGACTACGTCGTTTACACCAATGGCGTCATCCGGCACACGGGCGTTCTGGCGATTGGCGGAGATCATGTTTCCAACGACCTGGCTTACGGCCTGAAAGTGCCATTGAGCCGCGCGGAAAAACTCAAGCTTGAATTCGGCTCGGCGCTCGTGGATGAGGAAACCAAAGGTCAGACGATTACCATAACGAACGAACTCGGCCTGCCGTTGAAAACGGTCAATGTCGAACATCTGCGCCGCATCATGTCGCTGCGGCTCGAAGAAATCTTCCAGCTGGTCGGGCAGGATTTGGAGCAGGCCGGACTCTTCGATTATCTGCGCGCGGGTATTTTTCTGTGCGGCGGTTGTGCCCGCGTCCCGCAAATCGCGGCGCTGGCCGAGCAGGTGATGCAAATGCCGGTGTCGCTCGGGCAGACCAATTCCGTCAGCGGCCTGAAATCCGCGCTCGACCAGCCGGAATTTGTCACCGCCATCGGGCTCGTCAAATTCGGCTCGTTCAAAACCCGCAAACGGGGGGGCAAACCGTCTCTGGCGCAGGGAATCAAGGGCGCCCTTGGGCGGCTTTTGCAGCGGCCATGAGCCACAAATGACTAATTTCCAAATCCTAATGACTAAAGAATTCCCAATGACTCAATTCCGAAACCGGCCAGCGCGCTTCTGCTGTCATTGGTCATTTGGACTTGGTCATTCGTCATTAAATTTACCCGTGCTGTTTGCGGTTGAAAATTGAAAGGCTGGTCATGATTATGAAAACCAAAGTTCAAGCTTCAGCGGCAATTCTCGAGCCGGCCAAGGCTCCGGCGGTGAAAATTTTCGGCGTGGGCAGCGCCGGCGTCGCCATGCTCGACACGTTGAACGGCGGGGATTTTGCGGGCGCGGGTTTTGTGGCGGTCAACACCGACGCGTCATCGCTTGCAGCGTCGTCCGCCGCCATCAAAATTCAACTCGAAACGAAATTGCTGCGCGGCCTGGGCACTGGCGGCGACCCGGAACGTGGCCGTGCGATTGCCGAGGAACAATTTGCCACGCTCAAAACCGCGTGCGACGGCGCGGATGTCGTGTTTGTGGTGGCCGGTCTGGGCGGCGGCGCGGGCAGCGGCATCAGCTCCGTGCTCGCGCGCGCGGCGAAGGAAGCCGGTGCGCTGGTGCTTGCGTTTGTGACGCTGCCGTTCGCGTGCGAGGGCAACCGCCGCCAGCAGCAGGCACAGTCAGGACTCGACCAGCTCAAATCCGTTGCCGACGGCGTCATCTGCCTGCCGTGCCAGAAGACGTTCAAGTTGATTGATGAAAACACCAGCGTGCTCGACACGTTCCGCATCACCGACGGTCTGCTGGTGGAAAGTGTGCGTGGCGTCTGGCGTTTGCTCACGCGGAAGGGTTTGATCCGGATTCATTTCGACGATTTGTGCGCGTTGCTGCGCGACCGCCATTCCGAAAGTGTGTTCGCCTGCGTTGAAGCCACCGGCCCGGCGCGCGCGAGAGAGGTCGTCGAAAAATTGATTGCGCATCCGCTGCTCGACGAAGGCCGGGCACTGGCCGAATCCAGCGCGGTGCTGGTCAGCTTGATGGGCGGGAAGGAATTGGCAATGGCCGAGGTGAATCGCGTGATGGAACAAATCAGCCGTCAATGCGAACGCGCGCAAATCATCATGGGCGCGGCCGTGGACGAAACGCTGAAAAACCGTTTGTCCGTGACGGTGATTGCGGCAAAACAAGGCCCGGTTCCCATGGAATTGCCTCCCCTCGCGGCGTCCGGTGATTCAGTTGAACAAGTGACTCCGCGTGGCATAATGGCGCGGTCGGGTCCGCGTTGCGCTTCGCTGGCGCCGTCATTGACACCTGAGCAGCGCGAACAGATTTTGGCTAAAAACGCCGGAACTCGTGCGCGGAAAACCGGTCCCAAAATGCGCCAGGCGCAGTTGCCGCTGGCGATTATTTCCAAGGGACGTTTTGACAAAAGCGAGCCGACGATTCACAAGGGCGAAGACCTCGACATCCCGACCTACGTCCGCCGCGGGGTGGCGTTAAATTAGGGAATCATACCAATTCCCGTCGTATTCCACTGACGTAGGGCGCGTCAGTCCTCTTGCGCGCCGCTTTTTCAAAATCATGCCCGACGGCGCGCACGGAGTGACGCGCCCTGCTAAAGTTCTCACCCTGCCTTTTTCAGTAATTCTTCGACCAGTCAATCAGCGTGCCGTTGGTGCCGAAGGTCAATTGCAGCACGTGGTCATTGTGGCTGGTTACGATGGTTTGGCCCGCACCGAGGCCATGGTTGCCATAATAGGACATGCCGCTATTGAAGCGGGGACCGGCCGGGGGTTGGACAAACCATTTGGACTCGACTTTGCCGTCGCTGAGTTTGGTCTGCCGGTTCGGCAGGCCGAATTCGCTTATGGCCTGGTTATACGTGTAATGCCCGACGCGGCTGTTCCAATCAACCGGTTTTGTTGTGGCGCAGCCGGTGACGAGCGTAATGGCAAGCAACAAAATGGCGGGCAGTGAAAACTTCACAACGGGGTTCATTTTCATAAGTGCAATTTAGCAGAACGTATGCCACCTGCAATGATATTGGTAGGGCCGCGCTGCTGCGCGGCTTGGACGACCGGCAGGTCGTCCCTACCGCTCTTCCTTCCGCGGAAACAGGGGCGCGGGTTCGCCGATTTTGTGGCCGGCGGGCAAACCGCCCCAGGTCGCGGCGTCGAGTTTGTCCGGTGTGCCGGTCAAACCGAGTTGCGCGTAAATTTTCACCGCCGTGCCGGGCAAAAACGACCACAGCAAAACGGCCAGCACGCGGCAGGCTTCCGTCAGGTTGTAGAGCACTTCGTCGAGCCGTTTGGCCTGCGCCGGGTCCTTGGCCAGGCTGAACGGCTTGGTCTGGTCCACGTATTGATTGGCGCGGGTGACCAGTCCCCAGATGCTTTGCAACGCGGATTGAAGCTGGTTTTGTTTCAGCAACGCGCGGGTCTCATCCGCGGCTTTCGCGGCGGCGGCGGCGAGTTCGTCATGCTTCGCCGGCACGACGCCGTTGCGGTAACGTTTGAGCATCGAGAGCGAGCGGTTGATGAGATTGCCCAAACCGTTCGCCAGTTCAGCCTGATAACGTGACTTGAATCCGGCGTCCGTCCAGTTGCCGTCGGGGCCGATATCCAGTTCGCGCAAGACATAAAAACGAAAGGCGTCCAGACCCCATTCGTCAATGACCGCGATCGGGTCAACGATGTTGCCGGTGCTTTTGCTGATTTTCGCCCCGTCCTTCTGCCACCAGCCGTGGACGAGAATCTGTTTCGGCAGCGGCAGGCCCATCGCCTTGAGCATGATCGGCCA
>DAIRTX010000022.1:0-49781 GCA_036803685.1 Verrucomicrobiota bacterium
TACTGGCGGACGCGTTTCCAGACGCTCATCACGTCGCCGCAGGTGGTGTCCACGAGCACGCAGCCCTTTTCTTCGAGCCGCTTGCGGGTGGCGACTTCCGTGCCAAAGGCGGGAATGATCACCACGTCGCCGGCCTGCAATCGTGCCAGTTCGTCCTCGGTCGGCTTGGGCGAAATGATCTGGATGCCCAGGTTGCGAATCTGGTCGTTTACTTCGGGGTTGTGAATGATTTCGCCGAGCAGGTAAATGGGTTTTTCCGGCGGAAAATATTTTCGCGCCGCGTAGGCGAGATCAATCGCGCGCTCAACGCCGTAGCAAAAGCCGAATTCCTTCGCGAGTTTGACGGTGAGGTCGCCGGCGGAGATCACGTGGCCGTTGGCACGGATGCGCTCGACGACTTCGCTGCGGTAATGTGAGAGGACTTGCGCCTGCACGGCTTCCATGATGTCGGGCCGGCGAAGGTTGACTTTCTGGGCTGCAAGCGCTGGTGTTGACATGACGGAAGTAATGTAACATGGCGGTTGGCGCCGTCCAGCCGGAAAGCCGGCTGAAGATGGGGTGATGGAGTAGTGGAGTCATGGAGTATTGAAACCGGTCTGATTGGTAATTCCCCATTACTCCAACACTCCAGCACTCCCTTGCGCCCAATCGTTCCGATGGAATCTCATTGCGGAGCCGGCTGAATGTGTGGATATTTCAGTCCGCGCGTCGGAGCGTAGCTCAGCCTGGCTAGAGCGCGTGGTTTGGGTCCACGAAGTCGCAGGTTCGAATCCTGTCGCTCCGACCATTTTATTTTCCCTTGGCTGTTCAAATTTATTCACCGGGTTGTTCACAATTTTCCTTCGCCCCGAACGCTGGCGAAATTTTTGTTCCCTGAGCAAAAGAAAACAGAAACTGCGGACCGGTCCAATCGCGTCTAATTTTAATTTCCCCGGCAACCCATTGTAAATCCATGCGTTTTTGAGGTTCTGCCTTGGAATTTTTCCGGCTGGCATCGCCGCTGCTAAAGGCGCGTGTGTCAATCACAGCCATGAAATAAATATGAAGAAAATCGAAGCGATCATCAAACCGTTCAAACTCGAAGAAGTCAAAGACGCCCTCAGCGAACTCAGCATCGAAGGCATGACGGTGAGCGAGGTCAAGGGGTTTGGCCGCCAGAAAGGTCACACCGAAATCTATCGCGGCAGCGAATATACCGTGGATTTCCTGCCCAAAATCAAAATCGAACTCGTCGTGGCGGACAACCAGGTGGAAGCAGCCATCGGCGCGATCGTCAAGTCGGCCAGGACCGGCAAGATTGGCGACGGCAAAGTGTTTGTCTCCGGCGTTGAACAGGCCGTCCGCATTCGCACCGAAGAGAAAGGTGATTCGGCCATTTAAGCGATTAAACCAACTTGAACCTCATCCAAATTAAAAAAATGAAACGATATCTTTTGACACTTGCTTTGATTGCAACCACCGCGCTTGGCGTATTCACGTCACGCGCGGACGACACGAATGCACCGGTAGCGGCACCGGCAACCACGAATGCCGCACCGGCCACGCCACCACCATTGCCCGCGGCTTCGCTGGACCAACGCATTGCGGCACTTGAGGCCTACATCGCAAACACCGATCCGACCGCGCCGTTGAAGGATACCAACGGCAACGTGGCATACTCCGACACGATCATCGGGAATCCCGGTCCTGGCCATAACGCGTGGATGTTGACCAGTACGGCGTTGGTGTTGTTCATGACGCTGCCCGGTCTGGCGCTGTTCTACGGCGGTCTGGTCCGCCGCAAGAACGTCCTGTCCGTGCTCGCGCAATGCTTCCTGATCGCCGGCCTGGTGACCATCCTCTGGGTGTTCGTCGGCTACGGCATGATCTTCGGGGGTACGGGCACCGGTTCAGACCCGGCAGCAAGGCATGCTACCATGACCAAAGAGGACGTAATCACTGGAGTTGTTGGCAGTCCAACGGTTGATTGGATGCTCAATAACGTTACTTCCGCGCCGAACTCAAATTATTCCTACTGGGTTTCGGAAAACGTGTTTTCCATGTACCAATTGATGTTCGCCATCATCACTCCGGCGCTGATCATCGGTTCCATCGCCGAGCGCATGAAATTCAAGGCCATTCTGATATTCATGACCCTGTGGATGTTCATCATCTACTTCACTCAGGGGCACATGATCTGGGGCATCAACGGCATGATGAACGGCGTCTGGAATGCCGGCGCAAAGATTCACGCAATTGACTTCGCCGGCGGCACCGTTGTGCATATGACCTCCGGCTGGTCGGCGCTGATTCTCTGTCTGATCCTCGGCAAACGCACGGGCTTCGGCAAAGTAAACTTCGCGCCGCACAGCATGGTGCTTACCTACATCGGCACGGGCATGCTGTGGGTGGGCTGGTATGGGTTCAACTCCGGCAGCGCGATTGCGGCTGACGTGGTTGCGGCGAATGCGTTCACGACCACAACGATTGCCACGGCGGTGGCCTCGTTCGTCTGGCCGATGATGGAATGGATCACCCGGGGCAGGCCGAGCGTGCTGGGATTCTGTTCCGGCGCGGTGGCCGGCCTGGTGGTGATCACTCCGGCCTGCGGTTTCGTAACGCCGCAGGGTTCAATCTGGATCGGCATTGCCGCAGGCATCATTCCGTGGTTCTTCTGCTACAAGGTCAAGGGCTGGTTCGGCTATGACGACGCCCTCGATACCTTCGGGGTGCATGCCATCGGTGGCACGACTGGCGCCATCATGACCGGCATGCTCGCGCGCAATTCGGTGAATGCCAACCTCGCCACCAACCTCAAGGCGTATGTCACTGACCGTTGGTTCCAACCGCTGCTTTGGGAACAGCTCAAGGCGGTCGGCATCACGTTGGTGTTGACCATCGTGGGCACAATCGTCATCGCGTATGTCACCAAGGCGCTGGTGGGTCTCCGTCCGAGCGAGGAAGTTGAAATCTCCGGCTTGGACATCGCGGAGCACGGCGAAGAAGGATACATAGATTAAACTAAAAAAACCTCGACGCTGCGCCGGTTGTTGGCAAAATCCACCTCCGGCGCAGCATTAGATTTTGACTGTAACAACACGACAAACAACCAATAAATTCACACTAACTAATATGGCAACTCCCAAGAGCGTAATTGAACTGGCAAAAAAGGCCGGAGCGAAAATGGTGGACATCAAGTTTGTGGACACCTTTGGCACCTGGCAGCATTTCACTGTCCCCGTCGGCGAATTGACCGAAGAAATTTTCGAGGAAGGTTTCGGCTTTGACGGCTCCAGCATCCGCGGTTGGAAAAGCATCGAGGCCTCCGACATGCTGGCGATGCCCGATCCCGTCACGGCGTTCATTGATCCATTCTGTGCCGTCCCGACGTTGAGCCTCACCTGCACCATCGCCGAAACCGGCACGCTGGAACCTTACACTCGCGATCCCCGTGGCATCGCCCAGCGCGCCGAGCAACATCTCATTTCCACCGGCATCGCCGATCAGGCGTTTTTCGGTCCCGAAGCTGAATTCTTCATCTTCGACAACGTTCAATTCGATTCCAAGAGCAATGGCACGTTCTACTCCATTGACAGCGAAGAGGGCGTGTGGAACACCGGCCGCGACGAAATGCCCAACCTCGGCTACAAAATTCGCCACAAGGAAGGTTACTTCCCGGTCGCGCCGGCCGACACCCAGCAGGACATCCGCACCGAGATGTGCCTGGTGATGGAAGAACTCGGCGTCAAGATTGAGCGCCAGCACCACGAAGTCGCCACCGCCGGCCAGGCCGAAATTGACTATCGCTTCAGCCCCCTCGTCACCTCCGCCGATTGGATGATGATTTACAAATACGTCGTCAAAAACATCGCCCGGAAACACGGCAAGACCGCCTGCTTCATGCCCAAGCCGCTCTTCGGCGACAACGGCTCCGGCATGCATGTCCACCAATCATTGTGGAGCAAGGGCAAGCCGCTCTTTGCCGGCAAGGAATACGGCGGTCTCAGCCAGATGGCGCTTTACTATGCCGGCGGTTTGCTCAAGCACGCCAAGGCCCTGTGCGCCATTTGCAACCCCACCACGAACAGTTACAAACGCCTCGTGCCGGGTTACGAAGCGCCGGTCAACCTCGCTTATAGCGCCCGTAACCGCAGCGCCGCCGTCCGCATCCCGACCTACAGCGAAAACCCGAAGGCCAAGCGCCTCGAATATCGCCCGCCGGACCCGGCCGCGAACCCGTACCTCGCCTTCGCCGCGCTGCTCATGGCCGGGTTGGACGGCATCCAGAACAAAATCAAGCCGGGCGAACCGCTCGACAAAAACATCTACGAACTGCCGCCCGAAGAACTGAAGAAAGTTCCGAACGTGGCCGGCAGTCTCAGCGAAGCCCTTGATTGCCTGCAAAAGGATCACGCGTTTCTGCTCAAGGGCGACGTCTTCACCGAAGACTTCATCGAAATGTGGATCAGCACCAAGCGCAAGGAACACGACGCCATCCGGCTGCGTCCGCATCCTTACGAATTCCACCTTTATTACGACGTGTAGCACACGCTCCGGAGGAGCTGGGGACAACGGCGCGGGCCAGAAACCCGCGCCATTTTTGTTTCCGGAGCGCAACTTGACACCAAGTTAGGGCGGGCGCTGCCGCGCCGCCCCAATTTCCACAAGAACGAGCGGAGCGATGTTCTTGCGTGCGTATTGTCTTCTTGCAAAGCGGCGGAGGGCCGCCGCACTCCAAGACGCTGCGCGCGACACGATGATTCCTGAAATACGCGAAGCGTCTTGGACTGCGCCAGCCCTCTGGCGCTTTTCCCAGAGGCATATCAAACTGTGTCAATGTTAACTGGAACTGCTATAGCTGCGGAGCAGCGACAGAGAGTAGCCCACGGCGTCAGCCGTGGGTTTGAGGGTTGCAGATTCCGAGCCGCGTAGCGGCGAAAGAAAGCCTGTTTGGAAAATGGGATTCCATCCTTGCCGCTCTGGAAAAATAGCCGGTTGAAGAACGGCGATACAATCGTAACGCTCACAGCGGCTCCTGTCCGAGGATGTAATAGATCATGGTCCCGTCTGAGCAGATAAAAACATCGAATGGCCCCTCTGGGTGGTTCTGGAAGTGACTTTCCTGCTGTGCAGTCAGGTCGAAACAATAAATGCGAATTAGAGGATTCACCATATCTGTGGGCTCAACCCTGTAATACAGTCGTTGCCCTTGGCAGCCTTGCAGCGCAATCCGCAAGTGCGGGCCGAAGGATTTGAGAACCTCCGAATGCTTGGATGCGACTGAGAACCTTACCATGTTGGTATCCATTACGTATGCCAATGCATCGTCTTCCGGGCTCCACTTCGGCCCGCCGAACACAGCTGGCTCTCCAATCTCCGTCATGGCTACCTCTCTCCTTTCACGCAAATCAAAAATCTTAAATGAACCGCGACTCTCATACCTGCCGAGTCCTTCCCAATACGCCAGATATCGCTTGGAGTGAGACAATGCGAACTGATGCGCGCCCAAATTCATGCAATGCATCTCAAATATGACCGTCGGCTTTTCGATGTCTATCAGCAGCAGCCGGGCTTCAGGCATGTCAGGGTCATCCACTGCCACGAGCAACACCGTATTGGAAACCCAACAAAGCCACTCCAAATAGTTCGGCTCCCTTGCAAAATGCTTCACCAAAACCTTCCGGGCACCGGTACGGGCGTCGAACCAACTCAGGTCTCTGCCTTGGGTATCTGACCGGTTCTGGCCCTCCAAATATACGACGGACGTGCAATCCGGCGACACAGCACCGCCGTAAGCAGCGCCGTAACCAAAGTCCTGCCAGCAGGAGTCGGAGAATTTCGGAAAAGGTGCCGTGCTGATCAAACGCGCGTCGAAGTCATACGTGTTGACAGAATAGCAGTCCTTCACGTCATCTTTGCTCATGTAACGGAGTGTCCTGTTCTGTTCATCCACACTGAGGAGCACATTTGGGTACGACGAAGACGACTTTATCAGCACAACCCTGTCCGCTCCAGGATGCATGATGCCAGCAATCGGGTGGGCGCAGCCCGCACAGAAGAAAGCCGTGCAAATGACAACCAAGAACCCGGTCGCGTCAAAGTGGCGTTTCATGGGTTTGCGAGCGTATTCGATTTCGTCCAACAGATATTAGGGCGCAGATTGCAGTTAAACTCGACTGTCATAAGCCCGTTGTATTTCTGACTTTCTCTTTTGTCGAGAACGATTTGGGTCTTCAAAAAGCCAGAATGTGAAACCGGCAAATACCGCACTTCATTTCAACTCCGCCGCAAGTTCCTCACCCAATGCCGCCGCTTCGGCCACCGGACGTTTCCCTTCGCCGCGCTTGGCCGGGCCTTCGCGGAACGACACCGCGCGCATCTCCATCCGGCTGCCGTTGATTTCGGCATAGGCAGCCACCGGACTCTGGCAGCCGCCGCCCATCGCTCGCAAAAACGCCCGCTCCGCCGTCACGCATTGGAAGGTGTTGAAATGATTCAGCCGCTCGCAGATTTTGGCAATGCGTTCGTCATCCGCGCGAATTTCAATGCCAATGGCCCCCTGCCCTACGCACGGCAGCATCACGTCCACGTCCAAAATCGTCGCCAGCAAACCGTCCGGCACCGCGTCGCCTTCGAGTTTGCCTTCGGGCGTGACGCGGAAGTTGAGCCGCGTCAGTCCTGCCAGCGCCAGAACCGTCGCGTCCAGTTCGCCGCGCTCGGCGACCTTTTGCATCCGCGTGGTGACGTTGCCGCGGATTTCGACCACGTTCAAATCCGGCCGCGCCGCGAGCAATTGTTCCTTGCGCCGGGTGCTGCTGGTGGCAATGGTCGCGCCTTTCGGTAAATCCTTCAGTTTCAGGTGTGGTTTGAAGCCGCGTAGCGCGTCCTGGCCCGGCACCCAGTCGGCGGAGGCGATGTCTGCGGCGCGGGTCTTGATGAATTCGGCGTCGCGGTAAATCAGCACATCGCGGACGTCGGCGCGTTTGGGCGTGGCGGCAAGCGTGAGTCCGGCGGGCAAATCGGTCGGCAAATCCTTCAGACTGTGTACGGCGAGGTCGGCCTGGCCTTTGACGAGCGCGACTTCGAGTTCCTTCGTAAACAAACCTTTTGGCAAACTCTCGCCCTTTTTCGCCAGCGACGCAGTTTGTAATTTGTCGCCGGTGGTCTTGATGATTTTCAGCTCGAAGCGCAGCCGTGAAAATGTTTCACGGCATTGCGCGGCGATCATATTGGCCTGCGCGAGCGCCAGCGCGCTGCCGCGCGTGGCAATTATAATGGGTCGTTCGGAAGCCATTTATTCAACCACAGATGAACACGGATTAACACGGATGAAATCAAACACGGAATCGCGGCGAAAAGTTCTCCCTCGCCCCGTGAGGAACGAGCGGGGAGAGGGCCGGAGTGAGGGGCGGCTGATTAAAACGGCCTCCTCACCCCAACCCTCTCCTCCTTTTGGGGAGGAGAGGAAGAAGACCATGCAGTCGCTCGGTTTTTCGATATTTCTCAATTTCAATATATTCAACCGCAGATGAACACGGATGAAAAGAAAACTTAATCACCGGTTCTCATACCGGGTCGGCCTGCGTTTTATATCCGTGTCCATCTGTGTCCACCTGCTCGCGATTTATCGGAGTCCGTGGTTGAAAACTTTTCGCGTCCAACAACACCTTCACTTTCTCAGCGATGATTTGTTCGCACCGCGCAATTTCCTCCCGGCGCAGCTTCAGATAGTCGTCGGCAATGGTCTGCAGGTCGTCAATGTTGTAAAGATAAACGTTCTCCAGAAAATTCACTTCGGGATCAATGTCGCGCGGCACGGCGATGTCAATGAGCAGCAACGGCCGGTAATGGCGCAGTTTCATCAACGGCTCCAGCCGGGCGCGGTCGAGAATGTGATGCGGCGCGGACGTGCTGCTGATGGCGATGTCAATTTTTTGAAACTCCCCTGCCCAATCGTCGAACTGCACGGCGCGTCCGCCGAGTTCATTGGCCAGCGCCACTGCGCGGTCGTGCGAACGATTGGCCACGATGATGCTGCGCGCACCGCGCGAAAGCAGGGCGCGCGCGGTCTTTTTGCTCGTTTCACCGGCACCGATGACCAGCACTTCGCGGTCGTTGAGCGAACTAAAAATTTTCTCCGCCAACTCGACCGCGACCGACGCCACGGACACGCTGCCGCGTTGGATGTTCGTCTCGGTGCGAATGTGTTTGGCAACGTGAAACGCGCGTTGAAACGCTTTGTTCAAACGCGCGCCGGTGTGGCGGTGCCGGAACGCGAGGTCGTAAGCCTTTTTGAGCTGGCCGAAGATTTCGGTCTCGCCGAGCACCATCGAGTCCAACCCGCACGCGACTTTGAACAGGTGCTGCAGGCTTTGCGGTTCGGCGAAGGAATAAATTTCCCCACCGCGCAATTGGGTGCAGCCTGGTTCCCCCCCTGAAACTGGCTCAACTCCCTCGCCCCGTCCAGGCGGGGAGAGGGCTCGGGTGAGGGGATTTGAGCTTGAGAAAACGGCCTCCTCACCCCGGCCCTCTCCTCGTTGAGGAGAGGGAGAAGAATATTGCGCACGGATGTCAGTTTGCGCTTCGCCTGTCTCTGTGAAACCGTGAAATGTCGTCAGAAAATTCTTCAACTCAACAAACGCCCGGGCGGGTTCCAGCGCGGTCGCGGCGTAAATTTCCACGCGGTTGCACGTTGAGAGAATCACGGCTTCGCCGGCGATGCCGGATTCGCGCAGCGATTTGAGCGCATCGGGAATTTTCGCCTCGGCAAAGGCGAATCGTTCCCGCAGTTCAACGGGCGACGAATGGTGGCTCAGGCCGATAACGACGACGTTCATTCGCGGAAAGTGACGGGTGACCAGCCTTCGTCCCGCAATGCGGGACTTCGGCCGGCAGGCAGGTGACGGGTGATACGGAGGCGAACAAGGGCCGACAACGCCCGATTTTGGCGCACTCGACACTCGACACTCGACACTCGGCACGTTTGGTTCATTGGTGATGCAGGGTCGAGAGCAGGTTCGTGCCCCAAAAGGTGAGGAGCAGGAATGCGAACGCGCCGATGACACCGGACGCGAAGCGGCGGCTCGATTGCGGGAAAACCCGGTGCAACACGAGCAGCGCCAGATAGACCAGCCACATAAAAATGGACCAGACCACTTTTGAGTCCTGCCAGTAACTGACGCCTTCGGGGCGGGGCAAATGTCTGCCGGCGGCGAGGCCGATGGTGAAAAGAACCAGCCCGGCAAGCACGAGCCGGCTGGCGATGATTTCGAGCCGTTGAATCGGCGGCAGCAGCGACAGCACGGCGCGAAGTTTGTGGAATTTCAAATCGTGCTGTTGCGTCAAAAACATTCCCGCCGCCACCGCGCCGAGACCGAACGCGCCATAGGCCAGCATGATTGTCGCGGCGTGCAAACTGGCCGGCGCGCCGGAAAATTCCGGTTGCGGCCCGCGCGGCGGGTCCAGCGCGGGCATCAAAGCGAACACGCCAATCGCGAACAAAACCGGCGACGCAAACGCGCCGAGAAATCGCAGTCGCGGCAGCAACCCAACGACAAGGTAGGCGGCGACGATGGCCCACGCGATGAACGTGGTGGCTTCGTAAAGATTGTTGACGGGGCATTGGTTGATGCGAAAGCCACGATTAAACATGGCGGCCGTGTGCAGCGCGAACGCGCCGAACAGCAGGAGATAATTCACGTGGTCATCCTTGCGAAAACCTTTTCGCCACAGGAAAACCGAGTAAATCATGCTCAAACCGTAAACCGCCACGGCGAGCAAAAAGAAATGTCGGTCAGTGAACCCAGCCACGTTGACAGGTTAAACGCGGAAATGGACGGTGCAAGCGGGAATTCGGAAGTGGATTTAACAGCCGGGATGTCATGGAATGCCCGAACGCCGCCTAACAGCCCTTTAAAGAAGTAGAAGCCGACGCCTGCCGGGCCGTAGCACCTGGTGCGAAGACTGGTGAGAAGGCTCATTCTGAAGGCGAAATGAAGAATGCAGAATGCAGGAATGAAACAAAGCGGACAAAGTCTGTGGCAGCCTTTTCTTCATTCGTCATTCTGCCTTCTGCATTTGAAATGAGCCTCGTTACCTCGGCTGCTACGAAAGAAGACGTTTTTGAACGGGCTGCTAACCTGTAAGTGAACTGCAAAAGGGGCTGTTGTTGCAGCCTGATCTTTTCACTTGCTCTGACTCTGGTCCGCGGTTTGGCCGTTTTTAAGTTGAAGCAGGCGCGCCCGTTGCGCGTTTGCAAATCAACTCGACAGCGCGCCTTCAGCGGCGGCCGTTTGATTGAAGACGAGTTTCTCCTTGTCGGAAGTGACAATGATTGGCTCGCCGGCATGCAAATTGCCCTTGAGAATTTCCTCGGCCAGCGGGTCTTCGAGAAAACGTTCCACCGAGCGGCGCATGGGACGCGCGCCGTATTGCGGGTCATAGCCTTTCTCAACGAGAAAATCCTTCGCCTTTTTATCGAGTTCGAGCCGGATGTTTTTATGGCGGAGCCGTTCCAAAACTTTCCCGACTTCCAAGTCGAGGATTTGGATGAGATCGGCCTTGGTGAACGAACGGAACACAATCAGGTCGTCCAGCCGGTTCAGAAATTCGGGGCGGAAGGTCTTTTTGGCCTCGTCCATGATCCGTTCGCGCATTTTTTCGTAGCTGGCCTCGTCGCTGATGGGCGAGAAACCGAGCGTGGACGTGCGTTTGATGACGTCCGAGCCGACGTTTGAAGTCATCAGGATGATGCAGTTGCGAAAGTTGACGACGCGCCCGATGTTGTCGGTCAGTTTGCCCTCTTCCAGGATCTGCAACAGGATGTTCCACACGTCCGGGTGCGCCTTGTCAATTTCGTCAAAGAGCACGACGGAGTAGGGATTGCGGCGCACCTTTTCGGTGAGCTGGCCGCCTTCCTCGTAACCCACATAGCCCGGCGGCGAGCCGATGAGGCGCGAGACGTTGAATTTCTCCATGTATTCACTCATGTCGAGGGAAACGAGCGATTTTGCGTCGCCGAACATCTGCTCGGCCATGGTCTTGGCCAAAAGCGTTTTGCCGACACCGGTCGGGCCCAGCAGCAAAAACGTGCCGATGGGCCGGCGCGGGTCTTTCAAATCCGCCCGCGAGCGGCGCAATGCCTTGCAAATCGCCGAAACGGCTTCGCGCTGGCCAACGACGACCTTTTCCATTTCAGTTTCGATGGCGAGCAATCGTTGCGTTTCGTCCTGTCCCATGCGCTTGATGGGGATGCCGGTCCATTTGGCGACGACGTGAAAAATGTCGTCCTCGTCCACCACCACGCGCTTTTCCTCGCGGCTGACGCGCCACGCGGCGAGCATGGACTCCAGTTTTTCCTTCGTCTGCTTTTCCTTGTCGCGCATCGAGGCCGCGCCTTCAAAATCCTGGTTCTTGATGGCGCGTTCCTTTTCGGTTTTGATTTCCTCAATCTCAACCTCAAGCGCCTTGGTCTCCGGTGGCCGCGTCATCGTGCCGATGCGCGCGCGCGAACCGGATTCATCCATCACGTCAATCGCCTTGTCCGGCAAAAACCGGTCGGTGATGTAACGGTCGGATAATTTGACGGCGGTTTCGATGGCTTTGTCCGTGAATTCAACCTTGTGATGATCTTCGTATTTTCGCCGCAGGCCCTTCAAAATCAAAATCGCCTCGTCCACCGAAGGGGCTTCGACTTTGACGGATTGAAAACGGCGTTCGAGCGCGGCGTCCTTCTCAATGTATTTGCGGTATTCGTTGAGCGTGGTTGCGCCGACGCATTGCATCTCGCCGCGGCTGAGCGCAGGCTTGATGATGTTCGAGGCGTCCATCGTGCCTTCCGCCGAACCGGCGCCGACAATGGTGTGCAATTCGTCAATGAACAAAATGACGTTCTTCGCGCGGCGAATCTCGTCCATGACGGCCTTGATGCGCTCCTCAAACTGGCCGCGATATTTGGTGCCCGCGACCATGAGCGCGAGGTCCAGCGTGACGACGCGCTTGTCGCGTAAAATTTCCGGCACGTTGCCGCTGGCGATTTCCTGCGCCAAGCCTTCGACGATGGCCGTCTTGCCCACGCCCGCTTCGCCGAGCAAAACCGGATTGTTCTTGGTGCGGCGGCAGAGAATCTGGATGACGCGCTCGATTTCGTTTTTGCGGCCGATGACCGGGTCCAGGTCGCCTTTGCGCGCAATTTCCGTAAGGTCGCGGCCAAACGCCTTGAGCGCGGGCGTTTTGACTTCGCCCTTTTTCTCCGGCCCCGCACCCGGCCCTTTTTCTCCGGCCTCGGGAATGGACGATTCCTCGCCGGTGAAATTCGGATCCAGCTCCTTCAAAATTTCCTGCCGCGCCTGCTCGATGTCCACGTCGAGATTTTTGAGCACCTTGGCGGCGACACCGTCGCCCTCGCGGAGCAGGCCGAGCAAAATGTGTTCCGTGCCAACGTAAGTGTGATTGAGCGCCTTGGCTTCCTTGGAGGCGAGCGCGAGGACCTTTTTCACGCGCGGTGTGTAAGGAATGTTCCCGATCATTTTCTGGTCGGGGCCGGTGCCGACCTGTTTCTCGACCTCCATGCGGACGGTTTCGAGGTCGAGACCCATTTTTTGGAGCACGTTTACGGCGACGCCCTGTCCCAATTTGATCAGGCCGAGCAACAGATGCTCCGTGCCGAGGAAATTGTGATTGAACCGGTCGGCTTCCTTGCGCGCCAGCGCGAGCACCTGTTGTGCGCGCGGCGTGAAATTGCTCATGGCTTCGTCGCTCATACTCGCTCTATTCTGCTGCTAATTGGCCGATTTGTCCAATCCCGTTCCCGGCGCGCCAAAATGTTTTGCCACCGGACGGCCCACATTTTTCAAACGTTCGCGCAGCATGTCGGCGCGAATCAAATCGCGTTCCTCGGCGGACAATTTGTCCGAAAGCTGTTTCTGCAAATGCGCCGGCTGCGTCAGGATGAACAACTCATCCACCAACGCACGTTGCGTGCCAGGAAACAAGTCCATGTCCACGCCCAGCCGCATGAGCGAAAGCAGGTTCATCGTTTCCTTCGACGAAATGCTGTGCGCGTTGGCCAAAATGCCGTAGGCGCGGCCAATGTGGTTGTAAACGACCTTCGGTTTTTTCTCCAAAAGCGTCTGCCGCGCGTTTTCCTCGTGCTCGATGATTTGGGACAAAACCTTGTCCAGCCGCTCGACAATGGTTATTTCGTTTTCGCCGAGCGTCATTTGATTCGACACCTGGAAAATGTTGCCGAGCGCTTCCGTGCCTTCGCCGTAAAGCCCGCGCACCGCGAGGCCAAGCTTGTTGACCGATTGAACAATCGGATTGACCTGCTCGGCCAAAACGAGTCCCGGCAGATGCAGCATCGCGCTCACGCGAATGCCCGTGCCCAGATTGGTCGGACACGCGGTCATGTAACCCAGGTCGTTGTTGAAGGCGTAATCGAGTTTTTTCTCCAGCTCGGAATCCAGATGATCAATCGCGCTCCACGCCTGCCGCAATTGCAAACCGGGACGCAATGCCTGCATCCGCAAATGATCCTCCTCGTTGATCATCACGCAAAAAGTTTCGTCGCGGTTCAGCACCAGGCCGCTGCCGGAACTTTTCGCGGCGTGTTCGCGGCTGATCAAATGCCGCTCGACCAGAATCTGTTTGTCGAGCGCGCTGAGATTGTCCATCGCCTCGGAAAAGGCGTCCTTCATTTCCGGCAAACTTTCGACCGCCGGACGGATCAAATCAAACACGCGAACGCGCTCCGGCTTTTTCGCCCAGCCGGGAAACGTGGCGTCCTTCAGATTGCGCGCGAGCCGGACGCGGCTCGACATGACAATCCGGTCGTGCGGGCCGTGCCGTTGCGCGGTCTCAGCGGGTGAAACGAGAAATTTGTGGATGTCCATGGCTCACGTCACAGTCAAACCCGTCCCGCGCGGGATCAGTTGCTTCAGTTCATCGCGCAATTGGGCGGCCTGTTCGAAATCTTCCTCTTTGATGGCCTTGTCCAGTTTCTTTTGCAGCGATTTGAGCCGGTCGGCCTGCTCGCGTGATGCCCGCAACGCTTCCGGCACTTTGCCCGCGTGCCGCGTGCCTTTGTGCATCGTCTTGAGCAAACCTTCCAGGCCCTCCGCAAAGGTTTTATAACACTCCGGACAACCGAGCCGTCCCGATTTTTTGAAGTCCGCCTGCGTGAAACCACAGCGCGGACACTTGATTTCCACACCGCCGGAAGATTGTTCCATCTCCTGCGATGCCCCGAGGCCGAGCATCAAATCCGCGAGCGCAAAACCGCCCGGATCATTCACGCCCTTGGCTTTGGCGCAATCCTCGCATAAATCCAGCTTCTGCATCTTGTCACCCACGATTTGGGTCAGATGCACCGTCGCCGGCTTTTCTTTGCAATTGGAGCACTGCATAACGCTATTTGTATATCGGCTCGCCGGAGACTTTCGTCAAGGCGTGGTATTCATCCTCCAGCCGGCGCGTGACCCGGCCGGGTTTGCCCGTGCCGATGACCCGCCCGTCAATTTTCACCACCGGCACGATTTCCGCGCCCGTGCCCGTCAAAAAACATTCATCCGCGCTGAACAAATCGTAACGCGTCAGGTTCGGCTCCGACACCTTCAAGCCGGATTCTTCGGCCAGTTCCATCACCGTCCGCCGCGTGATGCCGTAGAGCGCGCCCGCCGACAGCGGCGGCGTGAGCAGCGCGCCGTTTTTCACAATGAACAGATTGTCGCCCGTGCATTCGGCCACGAACCCTTCCGCGTTCAACATCACCGCCTCCTCGCAACCGCCGTTGTTCGCCTCGATTTTGGCGAGGATGTTGTTGAGATAATTCAGCGACTTGATGGCCGGGTTGAGCGCGCTGTGCAAATTGCGCGTCGTCGGCACGGTGATGATGTCCAGACCGTGCTGGTAAACTCCCGGCGGGTAAAGCTGGATTTTGTCCGCGATGATGATGACCGATGGACGTTTGCAACTCTTCGGGTTCAAACCGAGCGTGCCCACGCCGCGCGTCACCACGAGCCGGATATAGCCGTCGCGGATTTTGTTTTCCCGGCACACCTCGACAACTGCGCGCGTGATTTGCGCGGACGATATCGGAATTTCAAGCAGGATGGCCTTGGCCGAATAAAACAGCCGGTCAATGTGCTCCTTGAGTTTGAACACGCGGCCGTGATAGGCGCGAATGCCCTCAAAAATCCCGTCACCGTAAAGCAGTCCGTGATCGAAGACCGAGATCTTCGCGTTGCGTTCGTCGTGATATTTGCCATCAATAAAAATTTTCATTTCAGAATCAATACAGCCTATTGGAAAAAACCGGCTGAAGCAAACTTGAATTTGACCGGTAGGAGACGACGTAAGGAGTCTCACTTTAATAAAATCCGAAACTCGACGCGTTCTTCGTAGCGCTTACAACCTGACTGGCGGCAGGATGCCGCCACTGTAGCGGCGGCCATCTTGGCTGCCAGTGAACGCGGCTTCCAGCCGCGTACCTCTTGCCAGCGTGGTGGTTGTGTCAAGTTGCGCCCGAGGCCGCTGTTTTTGGTGAATTTGCGTGACAGTGCGTGCGCGATGAATATATTTACGCCCCTTCGACGACCCTATGGTCTAGCGGTTAGGACACCACCCTTTCACGGTGGGAGCCCGGGTTCGATTCCCGGTAGGGTCGCCAAACTTGTTTTTCCCACCTCTGATTCCTGTAACAGCTTGAAAATCAGGCACGTTTCGGTGGTTTTATAAATCCCGTCCGCAAAAGTCACTCCTTGAGGGAAAAGCACCTTTTGCAACCATTGCTTTTGGTCGCTCGAAAACTCTGTCCTCAGCTGCGTCGCGTTGAGGATGACGTGCTGCGCAAAGTTGAGCACCGTTCCTGCTAGGATTTCTTGAATCGGGGCCGGACCTGTTCGCCAAGTTCAGGGAGCCGAACAGCAAGAAGCGGAAATTCACCCGCGCATCTTCCCGTTGACGTCCTCCGCGCGGTCTGGCAGGGTGGCGCTGCAATGGTTGAGAGCGAAAACCAATTCTCCTTCACCCGCGCAGCGCTGAGTAGATGCGTCCGCGCCCGGAACCGATTTCTTACCAATAATTCCCATCTGTGCCCGTACTGTGGCCCAAGGGCACTCTTCTCTGCCGGTGACTAGGAAGGACCCACACCACCGCCCGGGCAAACGCCGGCCCGACGTTGTCAAGACTGGCAAAGTGGCGCTCAGCCGCGGCAGAAGGGCGGGCTTCCTGATCGCCATCGCGCTTCTCATGGTCGTCTGCACGGAAGGGCTGTTCGCCATCGCGCTGCGGCTCGGCGAAGGTCAATGGCCTTACTCGAGGCCGAAAAGCGCGAACTACCTGCTGTTCGAGCCCCACCCGGAATGGGTGCTGACTCCCAGAAAAGGCGTCGATGTTACCGTCCTTGGAAACAGCCACCATCACAACACGGATGGATTTCGCGGGAACGAGTTCTCGCGCGTGAAGACGAAGCATAGAATTGCCTGCATCGGGGGTTCCACGACCTACTGCATCCTTGTCGGGGACGACCAGACCTGGCCTTTCTACCTGGACCAACTCTTGCAGCCTGACTATGAGGTGTTCAATTTTGGCGTTCCGGGACACAGCTCGGTCGAACACAGGAAAATGCTTCCGCAGATTCTGGCCCGGTATTCGCCCGACATTGTCATCTTCCAGATGGGTTTGAACGACCTGCGCAACATGAATTTAGCCGATCCTGGCCCTGACTACGAAACCTTCCACCAACCTTCCCTCCGCTTCGCCGCAACTGGCGCCTGCCGGCGGGACCGGTTGCCTCCATGCGCCCTGCTCCAGGGAGCCGTGGTCCTCCTGGAGAAGATGAAGGTCCTTAGCGACTCCCCATTCCCCCGTGGCAACCCGCCCGGCCACGTTTCAGATTCGGTGGATCCACGGGTTGTCGAGATATTCAGCGCCAACCTCGATATTCTCCTGCGGGAGTGTCTGGCGAGGCACGGCCGCGTCGTGCTGCTGCCGCACGCCATGTCGCCGGAGACGATCACCGATACCAATTATAAATGGTGGGCTCCTTACCTGACCAAGAAGGGGATTTTCAATGCGCTGGACGCGCTCAACGCCGTCATGCGACGCAGGGCCGACGGGGATCGGGTCATTTACGCCGGCTTCATGGATGGCGCAACCTGGGGTCCGGCGGAGTTCGCCGATCCCAGCCATCTGAACTCTAACGGAAATTTGAGGCTCGCCCGGCTGTTGAAGGAAGGTGTGCCTTGGAGCCGGTTCCTGGGCGAAGAGGGGCTGGCCCCGAAGTGAGGGCTTCTCCCGCTTCAGCGTCAAGTGGCGGTTCTTCCCGGCAGCGACGATGGCATGGTGTTCGAGCGCGGTGACGGCGCGCTTTTCCTTGAAGCGGATCATCTGCCATGCTGATTCAATAACCCGAAGGGAGTGTTAGGAGAGCGCAGAGCCCACTGGTTGCACGCCTCAGGTGAACGGCATAGGCATAACGGGCGCCAAGGCTTCCCGCAGCAAATTGAATTCCTGCAAACACCCAAGAATCTGTTTCAATCTCGCACCCGGTAGGGTCGCCACTAACCCGGTTTGTTTTGCCTTTAACGATTGAGTTGCTTCTTGTCGTCAAACTCCAAATTGCACGAACTGCTGGCATCCAAATCAACGATGGAAACGACAGGAACGAATCGCGCCTTGAACGCCATCCGCACCGGCCAAAGACAAAAACAGCTTTTAATAAAAAGGCTGTTTGACGGGGACGCTTTTTCGCTGTTGACTCGCGCGGAGCGGAGTTGACCGCTCACGCTAATGGGTGACCCGTTTACGCGGTTAAATCGCCAATCGGCTATCCTCTATCCTCCATCTCCCATCTCCAGATGCGCGTACGGTGGTGCAGTGCGCAGCCGCAGGTCCTCGACGGGATCGCCGATGGTGAAGTGATAAAGACTCTGCCAATCGTGCCCCGTCAAACCGAGCGCGCGATGCAACACATCATCGAAGTAACAACCAATGCCCGTGCCGCGCACCCCGGCGGCCTCGGCGGCCAGGTACAGCGCCTGGCCGATCATTCCGGACTCCCAGAACAACTCGCGCCAGGCCGCCGCGCCGCGTTCCCGCAAGACCGGTTCGAACCGCGCCAGCATGCCGAGGCTGAACGCGCCGTCGGCGGCAATGTCCTGCTGGCAGGACAAGGTCCGCGCGAAATCGCGCAGGTCCCCCCGTCCCAACCGCCGGAGCGGCACCGTGGGGGCCAGATCCGCCGGGACTTCCCAATCGGGAACGTCGCGAAAGGCGTGCCGCAAAGTTTCCGCGTCCGCCGGCGCGCGCAACCAGAGGTACATGCCGGGCTCCAGTCCCGTGACCCGATGCACGAACAAAACCAGGTGCAACCGCGGCGGAAATGGCCACGCGTCGAACGGCGGCGCGGATGCCCGCGGCAGCGTGGTATCCAGAATGGCCAGAAACTTTTCGCGCGTGATGCCGGTGACGCCGTCGAAATCCACCGCGCTGCGGCGCTGGCGGATCAGTTGACCGGACGAGTGGGCGCAGGCGGGCGGCGCGGGCGGCGACCAAGCCGCGTGCGACCGAAGGTCTTTTACGCGGTCTGCCATCGGGGCTTTTCGCTCCGAGACCGCAATGGCTTCATCAATCACCGGCCACCCGACGTGGGAACGGCTCAACTGGTTGGCGCGTCCGAACCATTCGACCGGTGCATCGGGAACGGGTGACGGAGCCGGCTCCGCCGTTTCGTTCACCATCACCCTGACGAGCAGTTCCGGAGTTTCGCGTTCGGCATCGGCAAAATCTTCCGTGCGGTCAAGGCCGAGCAGCCGGGCGAGTCGCGCGTCATCCCATTCCGGCAATAGTTCCACGCGCCAGCCCAGCGCGGCGGCCGCATAACGAAGGGCGGCGAGGGCGTGCCCCACGTCGTGCTGGCAATAGCGAAAGGCCCGTTCACCGTATTTCCATGCCTCGCGCCAGATGATGGAAGTCAGTCCCACACAGAATCCGACTGCGTCCGGTTTGGCGCCCGGCGATCGGCGCGCCCGTTGTTCCAGGGCGTGATCCAGCGGTGCATAGTGATAAACACCCGCGCCGCCCGGCAACCATTCCAGCGCGGGCAGGACGGCATAGGCTTCGGTCGGATGCAGATTGCCGCTGGAAGGATTTATCCGCAGATACCAGCTCATGCCGGGAATCTCCTTCCGTGCGGAAAGGCCCATGGACAATTCGAAGAACAACCCCAACGCATCGAGGGTGAACGGCTGCGGCGGCGCTGCGCCCGCGCCGAACAAGATGGCCGCTGCCGGCGTGTCGTCGCGGTCGGCCAACGGCAATTTGAGCACGGGTGAACCATCGAAACGGCGAAACGGATCCGGCTGGGTCACCCAGTCGAGGCCGCCCGGTCCGCGGGCATAGCGCTCGGGATGATGCTTCGTCCGGTCGTGATAGGCGATGATATCATCCACCGCATCCGCGTCCGCCGGGTTGTTGGCCGTGGTTGGTTTCAAGTTTCGTGGTTAAGGCATTCGCCGCTTTCGAATCAGCGTGGGCGACGGCGGGTCATTGCGCAAGGCTGGGAGATTTCACCCACCGGCAAATACCGGACGGAAACCGGCTTCGGTCAGTACCAACGGAAAAAATATCTTGGGGGAAGGTGGGCGCAAACACGCCAAGCTATGTAATTGAATCCGATGCAACAATCGTCGCTCCTTTGATTTTTGCCTTTGTTCTTGACTGGTAGATACGCGGGGCGAAAAAGGCGACGCGGCAGGAAAAAGCACTTTTAAAGGTAACAACTGGCAAACACGGCCTCACGGTGAAGTCGCCTGCCCCGGCGGTAGCCTTGGCGAAGACGTAAATGGGTCAGTTTTGAATGGCCCTTAGATATAGATAAGGCGTATATCTTTGAATAATAGTGACTTGTAAAGCAGTCAAGAATTCTCAGGTTCCATCGTGTTCCGCAATGTGTCGCACCTCGACCAGCGAAAACACCTGGTTTTGCAGCCGCTTGGTGGCTACCCGCGCAGAAACGGAGCGCGAGCCAGAAAACCCGTTGAAAAACAGCTTGTTTTGCTGAGTCTTATCCAAGGGCCATTCAGAACTGACCCGTTTATGAAATGAAAAGTTTTTCGCGGCGCGTCATGGCACCATCTGGATTTCGTAAAACTTTTGCGCCGCCGGATTCGGATCGTAAAAAACCGTCGAGGAACCGGAGCCGGGGACAAGGCCGCTGACGGGCTGGAACGGCACGAGCAGATTCGTCGTGGCGAGCACCTGATAATTCACGCCGGGCGCGCTGTCCCAGACGACGAGCTGGTTGTTGTTGTCGAGGCCGGAAATCCGCAGCGGCGGCGCGACGATGACCGAGCGCGTGTCGCTGATGGGCACGATGGCGTTGGTGTAGATGACCTGGATAAGATTCGTGCCGAGCGATGGGTTGCTCCAATTGTAAGTCAGGCTTTTCAGACCAGGACAAACATTCGGACCAAGCGAACCGGGAGCACGGACGATGTAGGAAGTCTGCGGTTGGAGCACGCCATTGATGAGAATGTTAAAACTGTTCGTGGCGGAAATCAGCGCGGTGCTGAAGCAGGCCTGCACCACATAAGTCGTGTTGGTGCTGTAAGTCAGCACCGTGCCATTCGTCGCCGGACTGGAAATTTGCACGATGGAAACGGGCGCGAGCGTGTTGACCGTCGTGGTCAACATCGTGAAACGATTCGTATAAACGGTCGTCGCGTATTCCTTGAGCCGCACATTGATGGCCGCCGTGCCGCTGCTGGGGATGTTGGTGTAGACGAAGCGGAACTCCTGCGGATAATTCGGGTATTGCGCGCTCAACGTCGCGTCCGGCGACACGGCCGTGGCGGTGACGAAAGCCGTTGCGCCATTCGTGCCGTTCCCGTTGCCGTTGTTTTTACCGGTCACGGAATCATCGTTGTTGGTGTCGCTGTCCTGAAGGTTGAAATCCACGGCGGTCACCGTGCTGTCGGCGCGGACGACGACCGTGTAAGTGCTGCTGCCGAGCGTGCTGCTGTTGGCCGGAAAAGGAATCGCGCCCGTCGGCAGCGCACCGTCATAATAAAACGTCTGCAAGAACGTGTTGTAGACACTCGACTGGTTGGTGCGCGGCAGAAATGTTCGGGCGCGGACAATGTGAAAACCGGATTGCAAACCAATCGTCGCGCTGTTCGTGTTCAAATCGTTGTGCAACCACACGACGGCCGTGGTCGGATTGAAATTCGTGATCGCCGCCTGCGTCAGGCCGTAGAGTTTGGAACCGGAAGCTTCGCTGTCAGGAATGGACGAAATACTTGAACCCGCATAAATACTGCCGCCGCTGCCGCCATTGAACGCCGATATTTTGTAGCGCACCTGCGTTCCGTTGGGCTGCGCCGGAATCGTTCCCTCCCACCAATCAATGCTGCTCACCGCGCTGTCCGCGGCCAGAAACAAAGCCTGCACCACTTGCGCCGTGCCTTTGCCGGTGCCGAACGCGCCTTCGGGATTCGAGCCGTCGGTCGTGTAATAAATGAAGCAGGTGTTGATCTGAAATTGATAGCCGACCTTCACATAAATGTCGGCGGACTGTCCCGCAGCCGGACTCAACGGCACGCGCTGCGTTGCAGAATTATTCGGGACCGACGCGGTGTTCGTCGCGTTCGGATCGTGATAAACAAAACTGGCCGTCGAGTTGTTGATGCTCTGGCCGTAGCCCGCGCCGGCGACGACATTGCTCGTTCCGCCGACGGTGTAATAATAAGTTTCCGCGCCCAGCGAGACGATGTTGTTGCTCAAAGTATTTTTTGCCGCGAATTTTTCCGGGCCGTTGCGGAACTGAAACGCCGTCTGTTCGTAGCCCAGATAAACGTCCGTCGCGTAGCCCGGTTTATTATCGCGCAAATCAAAACCGTTCGGGCCGACGCCGCCGTTGGTCGGGCCGAATCCCATCTGGCTGTTCAAGTCCATGCCGCCGTCAAGTTTCACGAGCGCGTTCACGGACGACGCATCGCTGCGGACGAGGATGTCGAAATTCGCATTGGTCACCACGGGAATATCAATCGCATAAGTGCGGTTGGACACATTCACGCCACCGATGACATTGCCGAACTGATCCACGCGACCGCGCATCTTGAAGGGATAAAGCGGATTGAAACTGGTGTCGCCGTTGACACCGTCCGTGCGGCGCACGGTGATGTGCGGAACTTCATTGCCGCCCTGCCGGAAAATAATCGCGTTGGTCGAGGGATTCGCGCGGCTCGCTTCCGGCCATTGATAGCCATACAACACCCAGCCGCCGCCGGGAACATTGAGTTCAATCGCACCGCCGCCGGAGGAAATCGTCTGGCTGCCGACGTAAATCAGCCGTTGTGCCGGGTCGGAGTTGGTGATGGAAGACTGGGCTTGAGCGGCGGATAAACTGGTGGTTGCGCTGTGGACCAGAAGTTTTTGATACGCGCGGATGTTGCCGGTGGCGCTGCCGCAAAGTTGCACCAGCACCGAACCGGGCGGAAAGCCGACGGCAAGGCCGACGTTTTTGGAATTTGAAATCACAATGCCGCCGTAATAACCATCGTAGGCCTGGCCCACGCCGTCGTCGAACGTGATGTCGCCGGGAAAACTGTATTTGTCGTTCATCACGAAGAGCACCACGTCCTGATTTTGCGGACTGGAGCTGCTGCCTTCGCGATAATCGTAGCGCTCGAACGCGACAATGTTTTGATCGCTCCAGCGCGGCCAGGTGCCGCCGCGCGCCAGCTGGTTGTGCAGGTAGCAGATGTCCGGCATTTGGTTGTCGCTGAATTCGCCGAGATAATTTGCGTAAGGCGCAGTGGGGAAATAATTCGGCGGCCCGGACTGGTTGTAATTGTCCGAGTAAATTTCCGGAATGCCTTCGTGCATGAAATAATAGGCGTTTTGCAGATCACGGTGCGTCGCGCAGCAGCCCGAAGCATCCTGGCTCTGGGCAAACATCACGCTCTGGACTGGGCGGATGGCACCAAAATCGCGCTGATCCAAGCCCGAGAGTGACCCGCCGCCGAGTGCGGAATTCATCTGGTCGCGCAGCGGCGCATTGAGCAGCCGCATCCCCGTGTTGATGTATTCGATAAACGTCGGCGGCTGGCCGAGATGCTCGCCGAAAATCAGCGCGTCATTGCGCGTTGCTTCCGTGTCAAACGCGCTGTTGCGGCTGTCGTCGGCTTCGGAATAGCCGTTGCCCAAAACATTCGTGCCGTAGCCGTGGACGTAATCAAACATCGCCTGGATCGCGCCGTCGTAGCCGTTGAACGTCGCGGTGCTGTCGCCAAAAAATCCCGACGGCACATGCTTCACCGCGTCGAGCCGGAAGCCGTCGCACTTCGTCTCGTTCAATTCCCAGATCACCGCGCGGATCAAATACGCGTTCACGTCTTCCGCCACCGGCACGCCGTTCGTGCCGTTGAAGGCGCGCCACGGACTGCCTTCGATGACCGGCTGGGAGGTGTCCATGTAGTATTCGGGATTATTTGGCTGGCGGATGAAACTGGGCTTGGTGATCGTGCTTTTGAGCGTGGAACCGAAGTTGCCGTTGAGGGAACCGGGCTCGTTGGCGAGGTCAATCAAACCCACGAGCGGCTGGTATTGCACCTCCCACTGGTCACCCCAGTTCGAGATGCTCGGCCAGTTGGCGTAGGTGCTGCCGTTTTTCTGCACATGAAAATCCTTCGGAACCAGGCCGGGATAATAATTCGTCAGCGTGCTGGCATTGTAACCCGGCACGGTGAACGCGCGGTGATTCATCACGTTGTCGAAATAAACGCGGATGCCGAAGCGATGCGCCGTCTGCACCATTTGCAGTAACTGCGCCTTGGTGCCCCACTGTGTGGCGATGGTGCCCTTCTGATTTTTATCGCCGAGATCAAACGGATCGAACAAATCGTAGCCGACCGAGTAGGAACCGCTTTCACCTTTCGCCGGATTCGGCACCCACAAACTGTCGTAACCCGCCTCGGCGATCTCCGGCATCTTCGCGGTCAGGTCCGCCCACTTGACGTTGAACAATTCCAGCATCGCCTCGCCCCGCGCCGGCCGCAGCCCGGCGACGGCAAAAACGAAAACAAAAAAAACTGCCGGCACGCACTGGGACACGGCGCGGATAAGACGGGAACAAAATAATTTCACAGCAAATGAATGATTTGGCTTAATGCTCAATATAAAAATCCAACTGGTTCAGACCCTTGTCAAATCGCGGACAAACGCCGGTCTGGTCATTGGAATTGCGGCATAACCTACACCAGACAAGCCTTAAATTCCATCGCATCTTCGTGCGGTGAAATTTGCCCAATCCGAAAGTTGAAGTCATAAACCGAACGCCCATGAGCGAATTCCACCCGCCGCCCTGACCTGCCGAACGTGTAAAATGATTTCCCAAGTCATTTTCCCGGCGGCTTTGACGTTAAAAATAAAGGGGGAAAAGGGGTCAAAAAGGGGTCAAACCATAGTTTATCCTCATTAGGTTCATTTGCGGGTATTTGAATGGGACTTCACCGATCGATGCAATTTCGCGTTGAGGCTCTTCCAACTTCCCAGGTGCAGCCGACCCGCAATCCATTTGAGGGGCAGCGTCGTCTCCCGCCGCAACCGGGCGGCAATCGCTAGTTTGACCGGGTCGCTCTTGAACCCCTGCTCAAGGCGAACTTCCTTCCAGCCCAGCCGCCGCAAAAATGAAGCCGGGATTTCATTCATTCAATTCCTAACTAACAATCTAAACTCTATGAAACAAATTCGAATCATTTTGCTGGTATTCATCCCACTGACGGCCCTGATTTTTTTAGCGTTCAGCAGGCCGCCGCTTTTACCGCGCCTATTGGCCGCTCCCGTAACGGCGTCTCGGCAGAGCGCCGCAAACTTCGGCAGGAATTCAAATGGCGGCTTTCTCCCGAAAGCCGCTACGCCGAAAAAAGTTTCTCCCGACGCGCGGGCGCGGTAGGTTGCGCGCATGATTGCGAGATCGAAGCGGGCGGGCTGGATATTCCGATCACTGTTTAGTTTATGCTTCGGGTTTTTTATACCAGACCGGAGGCCAAAGTTTAACCGAGGGTGACGATGAAGGCACAAATGTATTCTATTCACAGGTCTTCAGTAATGGCACAATCGGAGCTTGGAATAAAGCGACGGCACTGCCCGAAGCAGAGGCCGAAACGGCGTTGACAACCAAACTGGAACCATCTAAAACTCCTTGTCCGAACGTAACTAACTATGAAACCAACCATGAAACTAACAAACTTCTTTTATCTGGCCGCGATTGCGCTGCTGGCGGGATGCGCCACCCCTAAAACCTTCGTAAAAACAATGGACTCGGCCTGGGCATCGGTCGAGGTCCGCGATGATCTAACCTACATCAACGCTTGGAATGCCGTCGTGGATACGTTGATAAAACGGTTCGACATGGAAATCCTTTCACAGCAGGATGGTTATGCGCGGACAACCTGGCTGTATTCCTGGACTGGAAAGGTGAGCGAGAATTACCGGGTGCGCGTGACCACCAAGTTTTCACCCGATCACAAAGTGGTCGAAGTGAAGTCGGAGGCGGAGTACGGCGGTCCGGGCAATTGGGTCGCGGGTTACGACACGCGCCTGCTCGAAACCATCAAGACCGACATTATGGGCAAAGTCGGACGCACCACCCGTTAACCGGAGGCTGACAATGAGAAGATATTTTTTAATTTGGCTGATCGCCGCACTGGCGTGCGGCCCGCTAAGCGCATTGGCCGGACCGCCGAAATCATTCCTGCAGGGGCAGACCTCTCAATGGCAGGTCTTCGAGGTGCGGGCCGATGTGGACGCTCAACATGCCTGGGATTCCGTCTTTGGCCTCTTGAGCAACGACTTCGATCTGGCCATGGCGCTCAAAGAAGACGGGTACATCCGCACCGACTGGCTCTACTCTTACGGGGGCAAATATGATTTCCAATACCGCCTGCGAGTGACAGTCCGGTTTGCCGCCGATAAGCGGAGCCTGCGCGTCAAGGCCGAGGCTCAGTTTCGAGAAGGCGAAAACTGGCTGATGGGGGTTGACTCGCGTCTGCTGACAACCCTCAAGACGGACTTGATGGGCACCATCGGACGCACTACTCGCTGAGGACACAGGGCGGCGTAAAGGGGTCAAACCATAGTTTATCCTCACTAGGTTCATTTGCGGGTATTTGAATGGGACTTCACCCATCGATGCAATTTCGCGTTGAGGCTCTTCCAACTTCCCAGGTGCAGCCGACCCGCAATCCACCTGAGGGGCAGCGTCGTCTCCCGCCGCAACCGCGCGGCAATCGCTAGTTTGACCGAAAAGGGGAAAAGGAAAAAGGGGTCAAGACTATGGTTTGACCCCTTTTCGTTTTTCATGCCGGTTTGATGCAGTCTGGCGAATCGTTCCGGGCGTTGTTTACCAGTTTGGAGACGCGATAACAATCCATGTCCCCGGCGGGATGGGAGTGCAACCGGGGAGAGTCAACGGGGTGGCTCATATTGACGCTTCCCTTGGCTGAAATGTTTCGTTACAAGTTTGTTTTGTGAACTTGGATTCGTGGCGTCACGGGGTCACGCGCTACCAATGGCTGGTGCTCTTCGTCGCGTGGCTTGGCTGGGTGTTCGATTCGATGGACTCCACCATCTACGCGCTCGTCCTGCAACCTGCGCTGCACGACCTCCTGCGCGCACCCGGCGGCGGACCCGTCACCGCCGAGGTCATCGGCTGGTATGGCGGAATCATTTTCTCGATTTTTTTGATCGGCTGGGCCATTGGCGGCGTCCTGTTCGGCATGCTGGCGGACTATTTCGGACGGACCAAGGCGCTGGTTTTCACAATCCTGATTTACGCCGTGTTCACCGGCATGGCCGCAATGTCGCAGACCTGGTGGCAACTGGCACTGTTCCGTTTCCTCACGGCGCTTGGCATCGGCGGCGAATGGGCGGCGGGCGCGGCGCTGGTGGCGGAAGTGTGGCCGGAGGACAAGCGCACCAAAGCGGCGGGACTGTTGCAATCGGCGTGGGCAGCGGGATTTATTGTGGCAGCGGTCCTCAACCTGCTCCTGCGCAACTGCGGCTGGCGGCCGATCTTCGTGGTCGGGGTTGCGCCGGCGTTGGTCGCGCTCTTCGTCCGCTGGTGGGTCAAGGAACCGGAACGATGGGTCAAGGCCCGTGCCGAAGAACGGCAGGCCGGCGGCGCGCGCCCGTTAAAACTGGCGGAACTGTTTGCGCCAGGACTGTTGCGCGCCACACTGGTTGGCTCCGGGCTGGCGTTTGTGGCGGTGTTCGGTTTGTGGGGGGCGACGAACTGGACGCCAACGCTCATCCGCGCCTTGCCGGAATTGCAGGGCATGAACGCATCCGAACTCACGAGCCGTGTCAGCTACGCCGCCATGCTGCTGAATGTCGGGGCGCTGGCGGGTTACCTCAGTTTCGGTCCGTTGGCGGATCGCGTGGGCCGGCGGCGGGTCTTTGCTCTGATGTGCGTGGGCAGTCTGGTGATGCTGCCCGTCACGTTCCTGACACCGCGGACCTACGCCCAGGTGCTGTTGCTGTTGCCGCTGCTGGGTTTTTTCAACAACGGCATTTTCAGCGGCTTTCCGATTTACCTGCCGGAATTGTATCCCACGCGGATTCGCGCGACCGGCGCGGGGTTTTGTTTCAACATCGGCCGGGTGCTGGCTTCCACGGGTCCGCTTTTGACCGGCTACCTGGTCATCGCGCTAGGCAGTTTTGGCCTGGCCGCCAGCGCCGTGGCCGTGATTTATATCGTCGGACTGCTGATTCTGCCCTTCGCTCCCGAAACCAAAGGCCAACCGCTCCCGCCGTGAGTGAAAACCGGGCGCGGGCCGGAAATCACCACGGTTCACAGTTTTCGTCCTCTTGCCACGTCGAAGTCGGACGAAGACGGATGATGCGCGCTGCATCGAGCCCGTGCGGATTGACCGGGACTTTTTCGAGCGGCAATGGTGGGGCGATTGCTGGGCGTGATGTGTTGTAAATTGAAGATTCAGGCTTTCAGAGCGGCGCGGGCAAAACGTTTAATTTCTCCGGGTAATCCCGCTTTCAACATTCGGGCGACGGAACTCTGACTCTTGAAGTAGTTGGCGTAAGTCAATTCCTGTCCCTCGCGCCGTGAATATTGCCGCGCCTCTTTCTTGAAGGCCGTAACGATATGGTCAATGCACGCTTTCGTGAGTTTGCGCCAGAGATTGAAGTGCGTTGGATAATAGCCCTGCCATTGTTCGTGGAGTTGTGCGGTTAAACCTGGATCGCCCCATTTTGCGCCGACTTCCGACAACGCGCGCACCACCAGACTAAACAGCGCGAAATACTCGTAGGACCTGAGGTTTCGGATGTAAACCTTGTCCTTGGACAGTTCGCTCCTGCTTTCCCACAAAGCCTCGTCGAGCAGATAAAGCTGGAATGCCAACTCAGGTGGCGTTTCACGGATGCTGTCGTATAACTCACCCTCGAACAGATCTGCCACGTTCTTCGCAACCGCCGGACCCAAGCGCGACTTCGACCAGTAGAAACTCGAAATCAATTGTGTGTGCCATTTGATGCTCGCGCCATACTTGATTCCGACGCTGCGCAGCTCGCGACTCCGCTGCTTCCATTCGCGGTCGCGCCGCTCATAAAAGAATCCCTTATTGCGGAAGAAACGGAATAGCTCCAATTGGAAGTCGTCGTTGGATGCCAAATCCCAACTCTTGATCGGATTCTGCTGATTGCTGCGCACCGCAATCTTGCCGATTATTTCCTTCCGGAGTTGAACTTTTTCTTCTAGGCCATCCCCGCGTGGCGGTTCAATCTCAATTACACGAACCATGACGCGAGCATTGGGCGACGGGTTAGACACGTCACGGATGCTATGGAGTGTTTGCGAGCCGTTCACGACTCGCGGGTTTTCCAGCGTCAGCACTTTCTGGCCGGGATCATAATGTTGCTTCTCGCATAGCATCGTGATTCCGTTGTTGCTGAACGCGAATTCCTTCGGATGTTCTTTGAACGTGTCACGAATGGCGCGATTTACTTTTGAGCGGGACACGCTGATCGCGACCCGAACGTTGCGGTTGAACAACAGGTCGAACGGGTCGCTTTCCATGTAGCGGATGAAGTCGAGCAACCGCGCGAATATGATGGAAGTCGCCACCTCGGTATCTGCTCTATCAGCGGGCAGGAGTGAGTGAATTCCGTTTAGGCTAATGGGCGGCGTGCGCGGCATCGCGCCGTCAATGTCATCCACCAAGCACTGAATCAGGTCGTCCATGTGGAACACCTTAACTGGGATGTTTCGCACCTGTTCAAAATGCGCGTCGTTGCATCGGTGGTTTGTGACGAACATCAACTCTGCCGCGTCATTGTCATATCGCTCGAATAGGTGCCGGTATTTTGGCCTCAATTCCGACTTCACAGCTTTCTCCAAATACGCACCGCGGGCGGCGCGGTTTTCAAACGCCTGCCAGAAATATTTGATCTCTTGGTAGAATGATGGTGGGGCGATCTTGTTGAATTCCTTGGTGAACTTGGTGTTAAGGACGTGATGTTGCACGGTCTTGCCGTTGTCCGTGGCGAAGAATAGGTCAATTTTTCCATCCTTCGAGCCATCGGACACAAAAAGGTCGCGCGGATTCATGAAAAACAGTTCGGCAAACCAGCGGCCAAACGCTTGCGGCTCGGCGTCGAGGTGTTGCTTTTGGGTTTCCTTTACACGTTCGAGCATGAACTCGAATAGGTCGCTCTTGTCTTGTGCTGGCATATTATTATCAGTCTTAGTCGCTGGCCGTGTTGTCGGACGTCATGCGAATGCCAAGGCTGGCGTGCGGTCTTTGGTGGGCGGCATTTCATCCCAGGTGCGGCCTTCAAGCTCGCGTCCGTTGCGTTTCTTGAACACACCACCCCACTGTTTGAAATAAAAGGCAACGCCCGCCTTTTGGCACTGGTCGCGAATTTCAGTCACCCACTCCTCGGCCATTGGCCGCGCGCCGGGGCCGGACTCGCCGCCGACAATCGCCCAATTTATACCGCGCAGTTTCAGTTTTGGCATGGGGGCGAGCAACGGTTCAAGGGACAGAAATTTGACATGCGCGCCGGATTTGCGGAGCAGGTCAATGCGGTTGTAATAATCCGGGTGCTCGACCGTGACTCCCTGCCAAATGTGTGGCGCCCAGGCCAGCTTTGCATCCAGTTCAATCAACCGTTCCGGCCGCTTGGTTAGAATTTGATACCGATGCCAGTCGGCCCGGTGCATCGTGGCGAATACCTTCTGGATGAACGATAGCGGCACGTCGCGATGATACAGGTCGCTCATCGAGTTCACGAAAATGGTTTGCGGGCGTTTCCAACGGAGCGGCAAGTCCAGCGCGTCTTCGTGGAGCGTGACCTTGAAGCCGTTGCGATAGTTGGCGTGCCCCATCGCCTGCAACCGAAACGCCATGCGTTCTGCGTAACAATGTTTGCAGCCGGGGCTGATCTTGGAACAACCTGTGACGGGGTTCCACGTTGCTTCGGTCCATTCAATTGACGATTGAAGTGCCATGTGTCACACCGATCTTAAAACAGTTCCTTCTGATTGTCTGGCGCATAAGTGCAGGATTTTTGCCAAAACTCCAGCCCTTTTGGGCTGCGCGAGGCGAAAAGCAGGTAGTAATAGTGCTTCACACGACGGACATCAGTGTATTGATAGCCTTGGCCGCGAAGCGTCTGGTTGTAGGTGTCGGCGAATTTTCTCCGCAGATCGTCGTGGTCGGACAGTTTGGCGAGTTTAACAACCTCGGGCTGGCGGCAGAAGCCGGGAACACCAAGAAACTGTTCATACTTTGATCGGGCGGTCTTGTGGCTGGCCGAGAGGATGGCCGGGATGATGTTCCGGGTCACGTCCGTTCCGAGGGCGACATTGATAAGCAGGTCAGCGTTTTGCAAATGCGCCACCATCTGCTGGATGGTTTGGAAGGGAACATCGCACTCGGTCGGGTCAATAAAAACGAGATTCAGGCAACTATCTGGCAGGCGGTTGAGGATGCGGCAAATGCCGGCGGCATCACTGTAATCGCCAACCACGGCCTCAGCGATGTGTGAGGCATCCAAGGCTTTGATGCGCTGATTGAGGGTGTCCACTACGCGCGGGCTGGCGTCAATGAAGATGCCCTTTTTGAGTTTGGGAAACTGTTTGTGATGGATGATGGCCAGAGCGGTGCCGTCCATCTCGGTGCGGTCGTTGCGGGTGATGCACCGACCGGGGCCGCTGCAAATTTCTACATAGTTCAAGCCTTGCCACTGATTTTTCATTCCGCTGGCGAAGATGCCGAAGTATTGGACGAGACGGTAAATTTTATCGTAAGCCCATTCACCAACGCACCGCACCGGCAAGCCATCATGTGTGGACATTATTTTGGTGCACAGTCCATCGGCATCAATGTCATCCCGTGCAGAGCGGTCGCATCCTTGGCATTTGGGATGGCGACTTTGACGAAGGTCGAGGGTTTGGCTCATAGCATTTCAACCCTTTTGTCAGGTCATGGTGAAATGCTTTGCCAGCCCTTCCAGGGTCATGTTTTCCGCAATGGCGTCATGCGGAATCAAGAGATATTTCCACGGTTTGCCTTTGTAGGTGGCGGCGTGGTCGCTGGCTTGTTTGCACCACTTCACGGCGGCGTCTTTTTTGGCGACAACGTCCGGGTCGGCCAACTCGTTCTTGGCCTTGGGTTCCAGCATGTAGATAACATCCCCAGTCTCGGCCACGAAATCCGGCTGGTATTCGGGGTTGTCGGCACCGAATTTGTAAACGATCTGGAATTGTCCCTTGGCCGGCTTGAACCATTTCAATGCCTCGCGCTCCAGAATCACGGCCAGTTTCCGCTCGGTGTCGGACTGGAATTTCTGCACCGGATACAGGCACCGTTTGAAACCGCCAAACAGATATTTCGCCATGTTGCTGCGATCGTCCGGCTTCTGGCGGAAATTCAGAACAGGTTCGGATGCCGATGCGGTGTAGGCGCTCGGCTTCAACTCGGAAAAGCCCTTGTAGATTTTCACTTCGTGGCCGGTGGCTTTTTCCCAATAATGTTCCTGCATCTGGGCATGGACGAAGCGCGCGATGTCCCGCTGATAGCAGCGGAGAACCTTTTGGACCTCATGCTCGTCCGGGAGATAGCTGTGCAAGTGCTTCACCACCTGGCCGGCTAAATCATAAAGTAAATCCGAATGGTCATCGTATGAAACGTCATCAAAATCCACCAAGCCGCTCACGACGTAATCTTCCAGGCGGGATTCCTCAATTCCGCCCTTGCCCATCGCAATCACGTCAACTTGATCGGTGCGCAGATATTTGGCCCAAAGCTCTTCGGACACAGGCGGGTATTTCAACGTGTCTAGCTTGAGCGTAAACGGATTGAAGCCCGACTGAACTTTACCAGTCGGAATGACCAGGATGCGCGGAATATCAATCGTCTGTTGAATCACCACTTCCGTAGTCTTGGCGACAATGGCGGCGAAATCCGGCTGCTTAGTCACGCCCTCTATTTCCAACTGAGACGGGCGATACCGGCTTTTGACTTCCTTCAATACCGCCGCCTGAATTTCCGGGTGAGACAGGTGCGAAACGCTGGGCAGCTTCTGCGGCTGATTTTCCAGTTTGCGTATCTCTTCGTAGGTGATCTGCGCCACTTTTTGGTCTTCGGGCGAGGTGAAAACCGGGGCATCCGCACTCTTGGGAATGTGCGTGCTGGTGGTCGTCTGTTCGGGCTGCAAGCCCAGCTTGCTCGCCAGTTGCGGCTGCGAAACCACCGTCACCGTTTTCTCGCCGATTTGTTCCGGCTCCAAAATCACCTGTTGCATCCGAATCGCCGAATCCGGTTTCTTCGCCTCGTCCACGATTTCCTGAAACTTGTCGTGGGCGATGATGTTCAAGCGGTCAACAGTGTTGACGCCGGTGCGCTTGCCGTAGGGCAGGCGCAGGCCGCGCCCGATGGACTGCTCAATGAGGATGCGCGCATTGGCCGCGCGCAACGGGATGATGGTGTAAAGATTCGTCACGTCCCAGCCTTCCTTGAGCATGTTGACATGGATGACGATTTCGGTCGGAGAATCGGGACTTTCCACTTTCAGCAAATCTTCGATCATCTGATCTTCATCCGCGCCGGTCTTGCTGGAATCCACCTGGATGACCTTGGTTTTGTAAGCGCCTTTGAAGAAATCATCCGACTTGATCAAATCTATCAACTGTTTCGCGTGGGTGATGTCACGCGAGATGACCAACACGAAAGGCTTCACGATGACATTTCCCGTTTCACGCGCGAAAGTTTCCAGTTCCACTTTTACGCTTTCGTGCAGCCGGATGCCGTCCTCCAGTTTCATCTGCTCGATGGCCTCGGGGGTCATGCCGGCGGGATTGAAATCTTTGCGCGTGACGACGGCCGGCTCCTTGACGAAGCCATCCGCCATCGCCTTGCCGAGCGGATAATCGAAAATGACGTTTTTGAACGGCACCGCCCCCTTGCTGGTTTCCATGAATGGCGTAGCTGTGAGTTCAAGGCCAATTATCGGCTTCAATTCATTGATGGCCCGCACACCCGCCGATGCCCGGTAGTGGTGCGATTCGTCCATTATCAGAACAAGGTCGGGCAGAGCGGCCAAATATTCAAAGTAACTTTCGCCGATGTATTCCGACAGGCGCTTGATACGCGGCGATTTTCCGCCGCGCACTTCGGAATTGATTTTTGCAATGTTGAAAATGTTCACCTTGCACCGCAGCAACTGGTCGAACAAAGTGCCGGCCTTCTCTTTGTAATTGTCGCCGGTGATGATTTCCGGCGCGTCGGTGGCAAATTCGGCGATGCCCTTGAACACATATTTCGGCGTGTTGGGCGTGAAATCGGTGATGAGCTTGTTGTAAATCGTCAGGTTCGGAGCCATGACGAAAAAATTATTAATGCCGTGCGCGAGGTGCAGGTAGCTGATGAACGCGCCCATGAGCCGCGTCTTGCCTACGCCGGTCGCCAGCGCAAAACAGAATGATGGAAATTCGCGCTCAAAATCCGTCACGGTGGGAAACTCCTTACGGAGGGTCTCCAATGCCGAAGCGATGTCCGCGCCCTTGTGCGGCGGGATGATTTCTGTGATGCGGTCCAGAATTTCCAGCGAACGGCGTTGCGGCGGGCGCAAACTCAAACGTCCAGCGATGGCGTTGACCTGGGGTTTCACTTGGCCGCCTCCTCACCGAACAGCGATTGCTGGCCGTGTTTGTCCGTCTTGGGCGGCGGTGCCGGTGCTTGGGGCAGATTTTCCACTTTGAGGCTGTAATCGTCATGGCCCCATTCGCAGCGGGAGAGGACTTGTTTGGGAATCTTTTTCACGGTCAAATTCGGATAGCGCTCGGTCACGTTTTTGGTGCCGGCGCGGAAAGCGGCGCAAAGCACGAGCAACGTGCGCCCGGTGCCGACTTCATCACTCAACTGTGCGAGCTGGGCGGCGCTCAAGTGCTGGGTGGTGACGTAAATAAAATCCCGCTCGGTGGAATGGCCGTGCTGCCAATAAATTGTGTCGCTCGGCGCAAAGATGAAACCTTCCAATTTGCAAACGGCCTCGGCGAGCATGGCGGCATTGAATTCCTTGCTGATGACCCACTGACCCCATTTGTCTTTTTTCAGCAATGATGGCGCGAGCCGGTAGTAGCGGAAACCACCGCCGCCTTTCCAGCCAACGGCCTCCGTGATGCCACCCGGGTCTTCGCCATCAACTACTTTTTGCAATCGAGGGATAATATGCGTATGACTGCTTTCTTCCAACTCCACCATAATCCAGCGTCGGCCCATTTTGTGCGCTACCGCACCGGTCGTGCCTGAACCGCCGAAAGAGTCGAGAACCCAATCGCCGGAGTTGGAGCCAATTTCAAGAATTCTGCTTAATAAGCCTTCTGGTTTAGGCGTTTCAAAAACATCATCTGCACCAGACTGTAACAATTCTAGCGTATGCCTTTTTGCATCATCATTTGTGCCGACTTCTGACTCCAACCAGATTGATTCTGGAACAAGACCTTGTGTTGAGTCTTTCTTAAGAAATTTTTTTATTCGAGGAACACCGTCGCCATTCTTCGGAAAATAAATATTATTATTCTGAACCTCGGCTTTGAACTTTTCCTTTGTGTAAATCCAGCATAGCCCCTCGGGCGGGTTGTGTCGCTTTCCGGTTGGAGTTTCTAATTCGTAGAATTGGGAGGGTGTTGCGTGTCCACCTTGCGCTGTCATCGCCACAGATTGCCATGGTCCCCGAGGATCATTATCCGGGTTTTTGTATCGCGCCATGACCTCTTTCGTCAATGGTAATAGATTTCGTTTTTCAGTGAAAACCGAAATGTCCGTCGCATAAACCAAGATGTGGTCGTGATTTACTGAAAATGCCTTTCGGTTGTCACGGGCTGTTCGTTTCTGCCAGACCAGATTTGCGACAAAATTGCGCCGCCCAAATATCTCATCGCACAATACTTTCAAATAATGCGCTTCGTTGTCGTCAATGGTTATCCAAAGCGATCCATCGTTTGTTAGAAGCTGGCGAATTAGCTCGATTCTCGGACGCATCAACGAAAGCCAGAGTGAGTGTTCGATGCCATCATCATATTGTTTGAACGCGCTGCCAGTGTTGTAAGGAGGGTCAATGAAGATGCACTTTATCTTGCCGGTAAATTCCTGTTCCAGCGCTTTGAGGGCGAGCAGATTGTCGCCAAAGATGAGGCGGTTATCGAAGCGGTCGTTGTCCGTGATGCGGTGTTTGGCGTGATAGGACTTCTCCGGGTCCTCCAGCAGGATGCGCGGCTCCAGCCGGGGCCGGTTTTCCTTCCCGATCCACGTCAGTTCAAGTTTTTGTTTTTTGGAAATCATTCAGCGTTCCGTATCGGCGTCATTCTGGTCATTAAACACGGAATCATCCACTTTGTCGAAAGCTTCCGGGTCGGTGAGTTCGGCAAGGTGCTCGATGTGTTCAACGGCATCCGGCTCCGGTGTGGAAAAACGGATGATGCCATCGGAGACGTGGTCCATGAATTCGCGGAAGTCGTCGAAGTCAAAAACTTCGCGGCTGGCGCAAAGCTCGGTGAGCCATTGCCAAATCTCGTCAAAATTACTGACGGGGAAATCCGCTTCTTCGGTATATTCTTCAATCCAAGCGAGACGTTTCGGCAGTGTGGTTTCGGTGCAGTAGATGCGGATGGCAAAGTATGGTTCGGGCCGGACACCGGCAGACCATTCTTCATACGTGCGCCAGCGCGACCAAAGCGCGGCCACAATTTTGACGGTGTGGCCGTTCGCCAGTTCGCAGACGATCGGATCCCGTTCAGGCAGTTCCGACAGGAACAATTCGGGCGTTGGCTCATCGTCACGCATGGCCTCCCCCTTGGGCGGGCGTAGTGGGTGGTGCGGGATTCGGGTTTGCCGGAGCTGGAGCTGGTGCAGCGGCAACAGCAGCGGCCGCTGGCCGATCCAGCCTGGCCATCAAGCCGTTTTTTAGAGTTTGGCAATCGCCGGAAGCGCTGAAGACAGAACGGAAATGCCGAGGTGTTTCCCATCCGCCGGTTGCTTTGGCCGATACAAACCCTGCGGCTTGGCAAACTGACCATAGGTGTTCTGCATATTCCTGCGCTACCCTGGTGAGGTCAGAAATTTCCTGAGGTGTTAAGGCGAGCGATTCGCCATCCTGGAGGTGCAAACGGAGGAAGATTACGTTGAGAACCAGCCACCGGCCGTTTTCAAAGAAGTCTTTGCGCACATCCTTTTCGGTGGTTTTTAGCGCGTCCTTCAAAACGCGCTGAACCTGCACGGCGCGCCACACTGAGCGGGCAGTGCGACTGTTCTTGAATAATTGGGCGTATCGCGAACGATGGATTGATCCAGAGGGATAAACCTCCTCGAAAGACCAGAGGGCTTTGCGCTGAGCGACGATACGAGAAAGGAGATCGCAACTGTTCTGCTGTTCGAGGCAGGCCATGGCGGTGGTTGCTTCTTCAAGGGTAAAGTTAGTTCCATCTGGCGCCGGGGTGTCGTCTCCATCCCTGTAATGATAGCAGATGCCCGAAGGAGCGAGGCCGTTGGCAATCGCATCCTGTTCTTCCTCAAGTGCGACAAAGTCGCGGGAGGTAATCTGGTTTTGGAAATTGGTGCTCTGAGTAATCCGGACGGCGAAGGCTTGATCGTCCGGGCAGCCTCTCAAAGAGATGATTTTGATGAAAACGAAGCCGTCTGGTTGAACCCTCGGATTCTTGGCAGCATGAACGGCAATGGATCCCAATGTCTGTGCACCGTTCACAATCGACAGCCCGTAGGCAGTTACGCGTTTGCGTTCAGTATTGGCGCGATCAACATTTTCAACCTCCAAACGTTCGCAATAAGCGGTCAATCCGTTGTTCAGGTAGAAGAAATGTTGAGGTTCTTCGGCAATTGTTTTTTGGATTCCGTCGTTGACCTCAGTTGAGCCCTTATAGGCACGCAAGTTAGCCGCGATGAGCCGGCGCCCATGAGTTTGCCAAAGTATTGCCAGATCCGCCACACTAATGCGGCCATATATCGTTTCGTATGGCGCCGTAATCCAGCAGGCATTTCGATAGCCAATTCCAATTTGGGAACTCCAGGGGCTTCATCGGCACCGGTGACCCAATCATGAATGCTCGTCAGATTGTACGATTTGATCTCCAAATAATCTGAAACGGGAGAAAAAGTGCTGAGCAGCCGGGCGAATAGATGACGCCGTTCTTGCGAGACCACAGCAAGCCCGGAATACACCAGGATCGCCCGAACCTGAAGCCCTGATGCTTTCAGGTGCTGTAAAATATCTTGTTGGCGGCCGATTATTTGAGCGTTTCTGGCAAACGGGATGAAATTGCCGCGAAGTATGGCATCAATGCCATCACAGAACTTGCTCACGTCGCCAAGAGCTGGTTCGCCGCGTCCTGATCCATCGAATTTAGACTGGACGAGCCATAGCGTTGCCGCAGGGGCAGAATAGTAAATCGCATCGAGACCAAAATCACCTCCACCGTCCACCAGCGCAGTAACAGCGGTATCGAGTGGACAACCAGTCAGGTGATGAAGAGCGAAAACCGCGAGAGCACGAGTCAGGAAATTTTTTTCTCGTTCTGGGGCATCCCTACCTTGGCCTGCCGGCAGCCGTCCGTCACAATCCGCGTGAAGACGGGCGACCACATGGCCAAGTTCGAGTGGAATCTCCGTAATCATTCGATCCTCCACCGCATGGTGAACAACCGTTGGAGTGACTGCTTTTGTGTCAGTTTTCCCTCGATGATAGCAATCAAATCTTCGCGCTGCTTGTCCACGGCGTCCTGCGCGTCGAAAAGTGAACGGCGGCGCTGGCTGCGCTGGGCCTCCAGTGCCTTGATCTGTTTCTGGCCAGCAAGCTTTTCTTCCAGTGTTAGCGCCATGGTGGCGGCGCGGCGCGCTTCCTTAATTTGCCGGTCAATTTCTTTTATCTCACGTTCGAGACCGAGCTTCAGGTCTTCCGACCAACCATCGAGCTTTTCAGCTTCAGCCTCGAAAAACCTGGCATTTCGTTCGGAGATTGTGCGTTGAATGGCGACCTGGCGCTGTTCGGTCACAGCTTCCAGCGGAGCGGGAACGATGTTCAAGCAGGGGCCGGTTACTTTGCCCGAAAGCGTGAACAGGCGCGCGGCGGCTTCCTCGTCGAGCGTCATGCCATCATCGGTGATCGCGCCGAAAATCAGATGGTCCTCCGACTGGTCGAGCGATTCGACGGTGAAGCTGGAGAGTGTCAGCCAGCCGGACTTGCCAACGACGGATTCAAGGACGCTGATAACGCCTTCGTAATTGGCGTAATCGAAACTGACTTCCTGTACGTCCAGGTTGCGTCCCTTGGCCTGCGCGAGAATCGCCTCGGCAAGCGGGTGATTAAGCCGGTAGAGATGAGCCTCGCCGGAGCGGCGCGGAAGTTCATAAAGCCCGATTGGAATCTGGCCGGGCGGTGCCGGGAACGGGCATGATTTCAGGCGGAATGAGGAATCGTCAATGAACTCGGCGTGGCCGTTCAACTCGTGCGCGCTGACACGCATGAGCCATTGTTCCAAACGGTTCAAGGAAGCGGTCGAATCACTGGCGCGGATTTTTAGTTTTTCGCGGACTTCGTCGTCGAAATTTTCCAGCAGCTTGCGGCGCGTCTGCGTCATCGCTTCGTTGATCTCCAGGCTCAATTCGAGTTGTAGCTGGTCGAAGGCGACCTTGATTTCATCATGTTTGCGGCAACGCTGGTAGATGCCGGCGATGCGCTTTTCAAAATCCACGCCGCTTTCAATCGCGCCCAGGACTTCGTCGCTCGCGCCAAAAACGCCCTCGAAAAGCTGGAATTTTTCGGAAAGCAACTCGAAGACGCGTTTGTCCGCTTCATTTTTCCGGTTCAGGAAATTCACAACGACGACATCATGCTGCTGCCCGTAACGATGGCAGCGTCCGATGCGCTGCTCGATGCGCTGCGGATTCCACGGCAAATCGTAATTCACCACCAGCGAGCAGAACTGGAGATTGATACCTTCCGCGCCGGCCTCGGTGGCGATCATAATACGGCCTTCCCCGCTAAAATAATCGACCAGCGCCGAACGCATGTCGGCGGATTTTGAACCGCTGATGCGGTCGGTGCCGGCGTGCTTGTCCTGCCACGCCGCGTAAATCGCCTTTGAACGGTCGTCGGTGTTCGAGCCGTTAAACAAAACGATGCCGTCCTTGAACGGGCTGTCCGCCAAAACGCGGAGCAGATAGCTTTGTGTCTTGCGTGATTCAGTGAAGATGATGGCCTTTTCCGCCGCGCCGAGTTCCACCGCTTTCTTGAAAGCGATTGCCAGCGCCTTGACCAATGCCTTGCCCTTGGCGTTGTGCGTGATGGAAACGGCAAGTTGCGCAAAGGCGTCCAGGTCGGCTATCTCGGCTTCAAGCGCGGCACGGTCGGCATCGGACAGCGGTTCGGCGGGCTGGTCTTCCGACCATTCCTCGGCGGTTTCATCGAGGGCTTCGTAGTCTTTGTCCAGTTCATCTTCGAGCGACTCCGCCGGTTCATCTTTTTTGAGTTTTGCCTTGAGGCGGTTGGAAATGGATTCGAGCGCGCCGGCGATGGCGAACGTGGAGGACGCCAGGAGTTTGCGCAGCACCAATGTCATCAGCGAACGCTGACTGGCAGGCAAAGCCTGGAGATTGTCACGTCGAAGATACTCTGACACGAGATTGTATAGGCGGTCTTCGCCTTCCTCCGGCGTGAATTCTTCAAGGAGCGGGTGGCGCTTTGTGAAAGGAACGTAAGACGTGACCTGCCGGCGAAGCGTGCGGTGGCAGATCGGCTTGAGCCGCGCCTTGAGCGTCTGGAACACCTGATCCTGCGTCAGATTAGCAAACTGTTCGCGAAAACTTTTCAGGTCGCCGAAAGTGTGTTCATCAATGAAGCTGACCAGCCCGAATAATTCGAGGAGCGAGTTTTGCAACGGCGTTGCGGTGAGAAGCAATTTGTGCTTGTTCGCCAGCGCCAGTTTGAGCGTATTGGCGATGATGTTGGCCGGCTTGTAAACATTGCGGAGCCGGTGCGCTTCGTCCATCACCACCAAATCCCACGGAGTGTTCGCGACATCGGCGGCCTTGTTGCGTGCGAATTGATAGGAGCAAATAATGATGGCATCCTTCGTCACAAATGGCTGGAAATTTCCGACTTTCACGGCGGCGTTGTAGGACTTAGTTTCGAGAATCTGACAGGGGAGAAAAAATTTCTCATTCAACTCCTGATACCACTGCTTGCGGAGGTTGGCGGGAACGATGACGAGAATGCAGCGTTTCCGCTCGGCCCATTTTTGCGAGAGCACAAGGCCGGCCTCGATGGTTTTGCCCAGCCCGACTTCATCCGCCAGTAGAGCGCCCTTGGACAGCGGAGAATTGAAGGCGAACAGGGCCGCATCCACCTGATGCGGGTTCAAATCCACCTGCGCACCGGCGACGGCACTGGCGAGCTTATCCACGCTGTCTGACGGGCAGCGCTTGGTCAGTTCATACGCAAAATATTTGGCGTGGTAGTCAGTAAGGTTCACACGAATTATTTTCCCATACCCATGCGGATTGGCTTGCATCGTAAGCCGCGGGGGAGTTTTCGCAAATACAAATAGTTGAGGGTGTTTGGTTGAGAGTTGAATGTTGATGGAATAATCAGCAGCAAAATCGTACTCAATCTGACCCGTAGAGCCGTCCTGCGTCACGGTCATACGCCAGCCAGTGCGTTCCAACCGTCCAGCGCGGGGTGGGGCCAACCCCAGTATTGCGGTATTTGATTATAAACACGCGTTCCTCGATTCCAGCCACAATCAAAGCCAGCGCGAATCCAACCGGCAGGAGCGAGCCAAGCAAAATCGCTCCGAATTTCCAACGCCACAGCCGCAACAGGCACAAGCCGGGAACAAATCCGTAAATCCCGAAATACAGCAGCACCATGCTTGTATTGCCTTTTGTAATGCCCGGCTCTCAGCTTCCATTTACGGATGGAACAGCCGGTAAAACACATTCCCTGCTGACGATGAATTGGTCACGCTCATCGTCGTGCTGTTGTTGCTCACTGTGTGCTTACGCGGTAGAAGCGTTGGGGCAGTTTGTTGGTGTCCACAAAGGTGAACGGCAAGGCGGCGGGGTTGGTGGTCAGCAGCGTCACCCAGTTCGTATTTGCCAGATTTGTCACCGCCATGATGGTGTAGCTGGTCCCCACCGCACCGGTGATGGTCAGGCTCACATTTCCTCCCGCAAAGTTGATGGATTGGAAACCGGGTTTGCCTGCCGGTGTCACGGTAAAATTGCCCGCGCTCACGGCCAGCCCGCCGGGAGCAATCACGGAAACCGGCCCGGTGGTCGCACCCGCCGGCACCGTGGCGGTAATCTGGTTGCTGGAATTGAGCGTAAAAGCAGCATTGGTGCCGTTGAACCACACCACGGAAGCCCCGGTAAAGTTTGTTCCTTTGATGACCACGCTGCTGCCCACGCTGCCGCTGGTTGGTGAGACATTGGTGATGCCCGGCAACGGCGAGCCGTCCACCTTCGCGCGGAACACGGCGGCGATGTTCGCTGGGACGGCGCTGAAAAAGGTAAAACCGGTATCCTGCTCAATCTTCCGGGGCGAGATCACATAGGTCTGCCACGAACTGCTTAATCCATTTGTTACGTTTGGAATAGATACGGCGATAACGCGATTGGTGACGCTCAACCGGCTTAATGCTGTGCCGCTGTTGGTGGGCACAATCACGGCAATTTTCCAGACGTTTGAGCCGATGTATGCCTTGCCGCTAGGGATTTTATTTGTGCCAAAGCCGCTTGGTCCACAAATGATGAGGAGTTCGTTACCCGCCGATGCCAGCGCGCGGCAGTCGGATTCAAGATTTTCCCAGACGCCCTGATTGTTCGGCCCCGACTGCGGCATGATGTTGGACATGAAAAAAACCAGCTTGTTGTTGGCGGACGTGTCGGTGCGGTCTTCGGAAGGGCAAAGGTGTCCACGATTAAAATTGATTGCGCCGACGCCGACGTAATCATTGTCTGTAACCCGGTAAAAATTCGGCGGCAAATTGGTGTCCGTGTAATATGAGGTAGAACGCGAGGCGGAGCCAACATCGCCCGCCGTTAAATCCCAGCTTGCCCAAACCGGCTCATGCAAATTATCACTGTAATCAATGGCTTCGACGGTGCGTTGGATGAGATAATGGCCGTGGTTGTTGGTGTCGGGGATGGCGCCCCTAGGATTGCCGAGTTGCATTTGCAACGAAGCATCAATGTTGGCCCGCGCTTGAAAAATCAGGCACTGGCTGAAAACCCCCAGCAAAATAGCCGTCAAAAAAAACCGGCGCACGGGACAGGATACGTTTTTCAGGAATTAAAGCAATCTTAGTGTGACAGCTAAATTTTCCCAACTGGTCGCTGAATACGCCATTTCAGAACCGTGTCGAGATTTTTTGATTGGGGCAAGGCGATCTTACTCAGTCTGACCCGTAGAGCTGCCCTGTGTCACGGTCGTACGCCAGCCAGTGCGTTCCAACAGTCCAGCGCGGAGTGGGGCCAATCCCCGTTTCGCGATATTTGATTACAAATAAACGCTCCTCGATTCCAGCCACGATCAAAGCCAACGCGAATCCAACCGGCAGGAGCGAGCCAAGCAAAATCGCTCCGAGTTTCCAATGCCACAGCCGCAGCAGGCATAGGCCGGGGACAAATCCGTAAATTCCGAAATATAACAGCACCATGCTTGTATTGCCCCTTGTTATGCCCGGCTCGACCGTGCGGCCAAGCAAGCAGAGGAAAAAGTTCCAACAGAAAATCTGTGTGGTGATGAAGATGCGGGCGGGCAAGGAAAGGAGGCGCGCACCGGCTGCCAGGGAAATTATCAGGGCTGCACCAAGAAGGACTAAATAGATTGGCTCGCCATTCGGCAGAAAACCGAAGCCCACGAAACAGCCGATTGAGAAAGCGCCCACGAGCGTCATCCGCCATTTATTTTGCATAGCCTGGCCTCGGTTGCGAGTGTGTGCCGAAGCTTTATCAGCGTCAATCCGTGGTTGAAATGTCTTTTTGAAATTTGGTTTGCTTGGGAACAAGACGATTGCGTGTCTTGAAAATTATATCCACGCCTTAGTCGGTTTACATTGGCTCGATGCATTTTGTCGGCGCGCGGGAAAATTAAGCATCGTAGACGCTTCATTGTCACTGCTTCTCCAGCCACCATTGCACTGATTCCAAAAAATCATCTTCCAGCCTATCCATGAACCTAGTGGTGCGTGCAACATCCTGAGCATCATTGGCACTCGTAATATCAAAATGGGCCGTTTCAAGTTGACGCTTTGCATTAGCAACAAGTTCTTCGATGATCTCCGGCATATTTTTTGCCACTGCCACATTCATCTGGTCGAGGGCGTGGCGAACGAGATAATCGCGGATGGCTTGTTCTGCATCCTTACGCGGCGCAGCCCAGATCAATCGTGCAAGCGAACGGCGGTCGGCTTTCAGACCGACCATAATGTCTACAAGACCGATGAAACCTTGAGGCGGAAGAACCATACCAGCATAAGACCTCAATTCGGGAACAAAAAGAAGGGCGCGTCGCAACGCGCGGTCCGCGGACACAAAAACGGCGCGACCTCCGGCTTCGGTGTCTAGTTTCAATCGCACGATCTGGGCTGCTTCGTGTTGGACCAATACTTTTTTCTTCTTTTCGAGTAAGTCGTGTGACTGGCTTTCGTAAGCTGACATTAGCGGGTTAAAAATACGGATAAAGTCAGGATTATGCTTTTGCCGAAAGTCCATCGGTAACACCCGAATACCCAAGCTCATTAGATATTTGGCGAGTGCGTTCTCGTTTTCATATGGCGCCAGTTGGCTGAGAAACTGCGTGAACTTTGGGGGGCGTTTCCCCAAAGCCAAGGCTTTTGTGACGTGCGTTGCAAAAGCCCCGATGAATACATTTACATTATCGGCGCCATAAAATGTGATCAGCCGACGGAGCAATTTAGGATCATCCAATCTTTGTTCACGGACTGTCCACAAAGCAATCTGACGATGGGATATTACCTCATTCAGGAATGGAAAGCCTACGATGAGTTCACACCTCGCGCCGACTTGTTTGGCAGCCTCACCGAGACGCTTAATCGCATCTCTGTAAATTGGACGGAGCGGATGGCCTGGAACAAGAGCTGGCAAAAGAACGCTGGCATCGAAGTAAACGGACTGAGGAAGTGAGTGACGCTGCAACAATGATTGACGAGGTGTGGATAAAACGAGTTGGAGCGCAAATGCAGTTCGGCCGACTTCGGCCAAGTGCTCTGCTTCTCGGTCGCTAGGCGCTGTGAGAAGGTCAATTGTGCATCGCTCCAATTGCGTCCGCTTAGACGCATCCTCAATTTTGGTGACTTCGTCAAATACGTGATGAACCACACTATAGAGATCGCTTCCATAACCCGCACCACCACCTGCGTAATGTGCTGCCAAATCCCATGCTCGTAAAATGAAAATTCGCTCCAACGCTTCACGAACTGTTGGATGAGTCTCCGCTCCAAGAGTTACACCCTCTCTGACTTTCATTCGACTAACAATTCCAAATACGAGTATGGCAAGATGTTTCGTTAGCAGTTCCGGTTCTGGAGACACTGCAATATACGATTCGTCTTTCTTTTGTATTTCTCCGTCAGCAAGCAAGCGGGCGATTGAGTCTCGCACTATCGGGAAGGTTTCTTCCTCAGATAGATGAAGAGTGTCTTTGGTTGCGGTGAGAATCGATTTTTCAGAAATGCCATTAGCCCGGGCGTCACGGATAAGAGCCATCATGAGGCCATCTCTTGCCTGCTGGAGCAATGGCCGAAGTTGTTTGGATGATCGCTGTTGAGCGTAAACAAAGCCGAGGTAGCGTTGAATGGATGAATAGCTTGCTGCATTCGGGGTGTTCATGAATGAGGGCTGCAGAGTCGCAAGTGGAGCTTTAGTCAATTTTAGTGCCATGTGGATTGCCTTCCAAAGAGCCCGATGCGCGTTGGCTTGATCATAGATGTGCGTTTGAACGTTCAAACGCATCAAGAATCGGCAGAGTTCAGGGCTGGAATCGGCTGGCAGCATTGCGCAATGAAGCGTTTTGTATGTCGGACCGGCTTGCTTTTCATATAGCGTTAATACCTGACGAATTGCCGGATCTAGGAAGGAAAAGCCAAGAAATAGGCAAGGACGTTCATTCAGCAGTGTCAGCAGGAAATCTTTATAAATCTTGTTTTGGTCAAGTTGCTGATAACCATTCGGAAAAACCACGATGCTCTGCGGCAATTCGGCTCGCCCATGAATACGAGCAATGAAGAAGCTGGTTTGCAATGCGCCCCCGCGGAGCGTGTCATCGTCGAGTTCAATTTGCACCGCCGAGCGCATGCGTGCCCGTGCGTATGCGTCGTGCTGAGACCGGTCATAGTTGGTTGTTACGACAGATCCAAAAGGAAGTTCGAACATGGGTTTGAGCAGGTCCAGTTTCGTGTCATCCCAGTTCGGAGCAAACGGTTTGGCAAGCTCCTTTAAGCGTTCGCCATTGGGAATTTCCCCGCACAGTTCGTAAACGCCGGCGGCACGGACGTAGTCACCTTGTGCAACGTGTTTTCTCATGAGTTGTGCGGAAAGAGGGTCGCCATGCTTATCGCAGATGGACGCAAGATGCTCGAGGAATTCATCCCACAGGGGAAGACCGACTCGCTTGCCAAGTCCTGATCCAGAAAATAGCACAGGATGCTTGGTTGTAACAAAACTGTGAATCAGTTGAGCTAGTGCATCGACATCAAGAATTTTCATAGACGATGGAATGGAAATGCTGGTTAATTTTCAAAGATGCAATGAGTAATTTGGCTGAAAATGTGTTTCCCTTATCGACCGGCCACATCGGTGACGAAACATTGTCCGGCGATGGAATGAGAATTATTGTCCCAACCAGCGTCCTGAAACTTCGGCACGACATACTTCTCGCCTTTATTGGCTTCGGTAGACATCGGAGTTACGATGACATCGTAGAACAACCAGAGGCCGACGCAACGAATTAAATGGGTGAATTCGGATACGGCCAGGTTGGTTGGTTGAGCCTGTGCGGCCGCCACGAAGACAAGCGGTATAACGGCGCTAAAGACGCCGCTGATGAAATTTGAGACGTGCGCGGTAAAACCCAATTTAATCCGTTGCATACTGGCCCTGTTGAAAACTTGGTTCTGAACGGTTTTGTTCCAGGAAGCCCTTGCTGCACTTCAAAAATAGTTTTTAATACTCAGTCTATATCTGGTCAAGCGTTACTTATTAACATTGGCGTAACTGTTTGAGGGTGAATGAAAACGGGGAGAAAGAATCCACCCTTCAGCCTTTGGCCTTGAGCCTTCAGAATTTTAAATCAGCCCGACGGCTTCAGGCTTCGTTGCGATAACGAAGGCTGGATGACTGGGTCGCGCTTCCGTTCTGGAATGTCTCGGCCAACACGATTACCCCTGCCCCATCCAATTGGGAAACGTTGTGAAAAAGAAAGGTCGAAAAGCCGCCAAGTCCATGCCGGACGGAACAAAGCTGCCGAACCGGCTCTCGGACGATCCACCGGCCGCATCAAGGCACCGCTACACCAGTGAAGAACTGGATGAAGTGACTGCGGGTACTGAAAAGAGCATTCGCGATACGCACGCATGGCAAGACATGGTGCGTCGGGTCGGCCTGCAGGAAGCGCGCAAGATATTAAAGCTGGGCATTCTGGGAAACCAAACCCCTGACGGTAATCCCCTGAACTGAGCGGTGCTTTACGCGAGCCCGCCGCGTGGCGCGGCAGCGCTTTACGCGAGCCCACCGCGTGGCGCGCAGCGCTTTACGCGAGCCCACCGCGTGGCGCGGCAGCGCTTTACGCGGCCTCAAATCCTATCCAACGGACTTTTGACCCCCAACCCCGGCTTCTGCATCACGTGCAGGTAAATCATTGTCGTCGCTACGTCTTTATGTCCCCGCGTAAAAGCCGCGTGGCGCAAAGCGCTTTACGCGGCTCACGCGGTTCACCAGACCGATGATTGCTACGGCATTGAGCGAATTGGATGTTTTGCCAGGTAATGGCTCAATTGCTTCATCAGGAACCGCCTGCCGCCACCGCTTTTCAGATACCGCTCGCGCCCCAACGCATCCTCCTCTTCCAGATAGGCCTCGTAATAGATCAAACGCCAAGGCCCGCGAAATGAAGTCGCAAACGCCCTGCCCTCTTTATGTTCTTTTATTCGCCGACGCAAATCTGTTGAGAAACCAATGTATAGCCCGTCGTCAGATTCAGATTGAAGAACATAAATGTAGAACATGATTAAGACCTTTTTTTCTAAGATCGCGTGGCGCACAGCGCTTTACGCGAAAAACCGCGTGGAGCGAAGCGATTTACGCGGCCTGGGTTAAAACGACCGGCAGCCGCGCGGGACGCTTGACCCGCGCAAATTCTCCCAGATCGCCGAGCGGTAGTTGCACCACCTGCTCATAGAGAAACACCAGCGCGTTGAGCGCCTGGTTCTGGGTGCTGGCGGCCACGTTCCCGGCCACGGCCAGATGCGCCAAAAACTGCGCGACTTCTGGTGCCCCCATCTCCTTGGGATGACGCCAGCGCTTCTCCCTCTCCGCGCCCTCGGAGGGAGGGGAGAGGGCCGGGCTGAGGTGAGGGTGATCCCGGCAAAACACCAGATACCGCCGAATCCATTGCCAATACGCTTTCTCGGTGCGCAATGAGTAATGATGAAACCGCAGGACCTCCCGCACCTGGTCGTGCAACCGCGCCTTGGGATTGGGAGTCAACAACCCTTTTGATACGCACGATGCCTTTGCCATTTTCAATATCTTCACCTTGCTGGTTTAAATACTTCTTGACACGAAAGAAAGAACAAATTATCATCCTGCCCTGATGGCCAATATCCCATCCCTTTTGAAGGTTACTTAACTGTTAGGCCACATTTACACGCTTATGAAAAACATCCTACCATTATTGACATTGAGTTTGCTGCTCACAGCTTGTCGCCGAGACGCCAGCTATACCAGCCAGATTATCGGCGCTTGGCCAAGCAGCGGAGCGGATTGGACAAACACGACGATTTACAATTCCGACGGCAGTTTTTCCATTGTGAGTCAAAAGCAGGGCGAGAGCTATTCTGCTGCTGGAACATGGAAGATTGAGGATGGGTTTTTGACGATGGCGACCACCAATTCGTCAATCACCAACCGCACTTTTACCGTTGGCGCGGTTGTGCGATACCACATTAGTCATTTGGATAGCCACGAGCTTAACATGGATGAGAGTAATCATGTTGTGAGGATTACCCGATGATGTGGCCTAACAAGTCGCCGGAGCCAATCGCCGTTGGCGCTTGTCGTTCCGCTGTCGCGGTTCACGCCGCGAGTCGGCGGTGGCTCAGCTTTCTACGTTAGGCCACATAGCATTTTTTAATGTTTATGAATAAAAATATATGGAAGTGGGAGGCTTTTGCACGAGTGATGTTTGCGCTAATTGCCATTTTGCCTGGTGGAGTCATGGCGCAAGGAATCGTTCTGGCAAATACTTACGACGGCACAAATTATTATGGAGGCTCTTATACTATCGGAGCTGACGCTGGCTATACTTACGAAGTGGGCGCTAGATTTACCGTTGCAGGTAGTGGGGATTTTACTTTATCCAGAATTATCATGTCGATTTATGTGAGTTCTTTTTTTGGAGGAACTCCTAATCCATCCAATTATCAAGTGTCTCTTGTCAGCGATAATGGCAATCAACCAACAGGTGACCTCGTCGGGGCATTCACTCCAGCAGGCGTTAGCCGAACAGGAGCTAATCTTGTCTACGACATTGCCGGTCTCGTGCATGGGGGAGGGACGTATTGGTTGTTGTTTTCGCCGATTGCGCCGGACAATGGCAACCTTGAATGGAATGTTGGATGGCCTCCATACAATGTTGGAATGGGATATGTGGCCAGTCGCTGGTCTGCAAGCGGTCTGCCGACCGGAGCTTGGTCTATATCAACCGGCGTCAGCACTATCCAACCTGCATTTGTGCTTGAAGGAGCAGCGGTCGTTCCTGAACCAAAAAGCTTTATGGTATTTGGTATCGGTTTGCTGGGGTTGATTATCCGTGGTTGCCTGTGTCGAAAAAGACTAACTTAAATTTGTAAATATGAAGTTATGGCCTAATAAAACGCCGGAGCCAACCGCCGTTGGCCCTTTCAGTTCCGCCTTCGCGGTTCACGTCGCGAGTCGGCGGTGGCTCAGCTTTCTACGTTGATATGGCTT